>NZ_JBEZDJ010000010.1:164930-248604 GCF_040648275.1 Micromonospora sp. NPDC049171 | reverse complement strand
CCACACCCGACCCCGAACCACCCGACGCCACCACACCCAAACCCCGCAACAAACCCCCACGACCACCCGCCAACACCACCGCACGATGCTCCAGGCTGGAACGGCCGAGACCGAGGGAGAGGGCCAGGGACGACAGCGACACAGCGGGGTTGGCGGTGACGAAGTCGCGCAGCTGCGCGGCCTGGGCGCGCAGCGCCTCCTCGCCGCGCGCGGAGATCGGCACCGGCACCAGCTCGGGTTCTGGGTCGTCGCCGACGGGTACGGCCGGTACGTCGACCGGGACGTGTTCGAGGATCACGTGGGCGTTGGTGCCGCTGACGCCGAAGGCGGACACGCCCGACCGGCGCGGGCCCTCGCCCGCCGGCCACTCCGTACGCTCGGTGAGCAGGTCGACAGCGCCGGCAGACCAGTCCACGTGTGGCGTGGGCTCGTCGACGTGCAGGGTGCGCGGCAGCACGCCGTGGCGCATCGCCTGCACCATCTTGATCACACCACCCACACCGGACGCGGCCTGGGCGTGGCCGATGTTCGACTTCAACGACCCGAGCAGCAACGGCCGTTCCCGGTCCTGCCCGTACGTCGCCAACAACGCCTGCGCCTCGATCGGATCACCCAACCGGGTCCCCGTCCCGTGCGCCTCCACCGCATCCACATCCGACGCCGACAAACCCGCGTCCGCCAACGCGGCCCGAATCACCCGCTGCTGCGCCGGACCATTCGGCGCCGTCAACCCATTCGACGCACCATCCTGATTCACCGCCGAACCCCGCACCACCGCCAGAACCTGATGCCCGTTACGCCGCGCGTCCGACAACCGCTCGAGGACGAGCATGCCCGCACCCTCGGCCCAGCCGGTGCCGGCGGCGGAGGCGGCGAACGACCGGCAACGCCCGTCGGCGGAGAGCCCCCGCTGGCGGCTGAACTCCAGGAAGACGCCCGGCGTGGAGAGCACCGCCACGCCGCCGGCAAGCGCCAGCGAGCACTCGCCCCGGTGCAGCGCCTGCACCGCCAGGTGCAGCGCCACCAGCGACGACGAGCACGCCGTGTCGACGGTCAGCGCGGGCCCCTCCAGCCCCAGCTCGTACGCCACCCGCCCGGAGATCACCGCGTCGAGGCTGCCGGTGAGGAAGTGGCCCTCCAGCCCGGCGGGCACCTCGTGCAGTCGGGGACCGTAGTCCTGACTGCTGGATCCGATGAACACGCCGGTGTCGGTGCCCCGCAGCCGGACCGGGTCCAGCCCGGCCCGCTCGAACGCCTCCCACGAGGTCTCCAACACCAGCCGCTGCTGCGGGTCCATGGCCAGCGCCTCGCGTGGCGAGATCCGGAAGAACGCGGCGTCGAAGTCGGCCACGTTGGCGAGGAAGCCGCCGTGGCGGGTGTAGGTGGTGCCGGGGTGCTCCGGGTCCGGGTGGTACAGCGCCTCGACGTCCCAGCCGCGGTCGACCGGGAAGTCGACGACCGCGTCGACCTCCTGCTCCACCAGCCGCCACAGGTCCTCCGGCGACCGGACACCGCCCGGGTAACGGCAGCTCATCCCGACGATCGCGATGGGCTCGTCGACCGGCCGGGTACGGGTTACGGGCACCGCCTCGGCGCGGGCCGAGGTGCCGTAGACGAGGTGGAGCAGGTGCGCGGTGAGCGCTTCCGGCGTGGGGTGGTCGAAGATCAGGCTGCTCGGCAGTTTGCGTCCGGTCGCGGCCGAGAGCCGGGTACGGATGTCGACAGCGGTCAGCGAGTCGAAGCCCATCTCCTTGAACGTCCGCCCGGCGATGTCGGTGGCGTCGTCGTGCCCGAGGACCCCGGCGACCGCCGCGCGCACCACCTCGCGGATCGTCCTGCCCCGGTCGGCTTCGGCCACGGCGGCGAGCCCGGTCGGGGCGGCCGGCGTCGCGGCCAGCGCTCGGCGCACCTCGGGCAGCTCCGAGATCAGCGCACTGGGCCGCGCCACGGTGAAGGTGGCGGCGAACCGCTCCCAGTCGACGTCCGCCACGGCGACGAAGGTCTCGTCGTCGGTGAGGGCCCGCTCCAACGCGGTGAGCGCGTCCTCGGGGCGCATCAGCCGCAACCCCAGGCGGGCGAACCGGGAGCCGGTGTCGCCCGCCGCCATCCCGTCACCGGACCAGGAGCCCCAGGCCACCGAGAGGGCGTGCCGGCCACGGGCACGACGGCGCACGGCGAGTGCGTCGAGCATGGCGTTGCCGGCGGCGTACGCGCCCTGGCCGCTGCCTCCCCAGACGCCCGCGTTGGACGACATCAGCACGAACGCGTCCAGATCGCGGTCGAAGACGGCGTCCAGGTTGGCCGCGCCGACGGCCTTGCCGGCCACCGCCTCGGCCACCTCGGCCGGGGTGAGATCCCGCAGGTCGCCCCAGTGCGGGACGCCGGCCGCGTGCACCACGGCGCGGATCGGGTCGTCCGCCTCGGCGGAGGAGACCAGGGCGGCCAGGGCGTCGGCGTCCGCGACGTCGCAGGCCGCGATCGTCACCCGGGCGCCGAGGGCCCTCAGCTCCTCGGCCAGCGCTTCGGCGCCGGGCGCGTCCGGGCCGCGTCGGCCGGTCAGCAGCAGGTGCTCCGCGCCACGGGCCGCGAGACGGCGGGCCACGTGGGCGCCGATCGCCCCGGTGCCGCCGGTGATCAGGACGGTGCCGGTGGGCCGCCAGGTCGCCTCGCCCCGACCGGTGGGCGGGGCGTGCACGAGCCGCCGGCCGAGCACCTGCTGGTCGCGCAGCGCCACCTGGTCCTCCGCGCTGCCCGCGGCGAGCACCCCGGCGAGCTGCCGGTACGACTCCTCGTCGGCTTCCGTGGGCAGGTCGATCAGACCGCCCCAGCGGGTCGGCGCCTCCAGGGCGGCGGCACGGCCGAGGCCCCACACGGCCGCCTGGTCGGCCACCGGTTCGGCGCAGTGCACCGCCTCGCACGTCGCCACCCACAGCGGCGCCGGGAGGTCGGCCTGGATCAGGGCGAGCGTCGCGGCGACCGGGTCCGGGTCCGTGAGGGCGAGCAGGGACAGCACCCCGGCGAGGTCCGGGGTCGCGGCGACGGTCTCCGCGAGGGAGTCGACGGTCACCGCGACGGGTGACGCGCCGAGCGCGGTGAGCGCGGCGGTGGCCGGCGCCGCGGCGGTTTCGTCGGCGTGGACGATCAGCCAGGTCCCGGTGAGCGTCGGCGACGCGGCGGCGGGGACGGGCCGCCAGTCGATCCGGTAGCGCCAGGCGTCCGGCCCGGACCGCCCGGCGGGCGGCTCGGGGGCTTCGAGCCAGAGGTGGGTGCGTTGGAACGCGTACGTGGGCAGGTCGACCCGGCGGGCGCGCGCGGGGAACGCGGCGGTCCACCGCACCGGCACACCCTGGGTGTACGCCTCGGCGACCGAGCGCAGGAAGCGCAGCGGTCCGCCCTCGTCCCGGCGCAGTGAGCCGAGCACGATCACGTCGTGCTCGGCGGCCTCGGCGGTTCCGGCGACCGCGGCGGCGAGCACGGGGTGGGTGCTGGTCTCGATGAAGGCGGTGATGCCCTGGTCGAGCAGGCTGCGGGTGGCGAGGTCGAAGCGGACCGGTTGCCGCAGGTTGCGGTACCAGTAGCCGGCGTCGAGGGTGGTGGTGTCCAGCCGGGCGCCGGTGACCGCCGAGTGGAACGGGATGGTCGACGGCTGCGGGGTGATCGGGGCGAGGAGGTGGAGTAGTTCGTCCTCGATGGCCGTGACGTGCGCCGAGTGGGACGCGTAGTCGACGGGGATGACCCGCCCCTCGTTGCCGGCCACGAACTCGCGCAGCGCGTCCGCGTCTCCGGAGATGACGGTGGCGGTGGGGCCGTTGACGGCGGCGACGTCGACGCGCCCGGCGTACGGCGCGATCAACTCGCGGACCGTGTCCACGGGCAGCGCCACGGAGACCATGCCGCCGTGGCCGGCGAGCGAACGCCGGATCGCCTGACTGCGCAGGGCCACCACGCGGGCGGCGTCGGCCAGGCTGAGCGCCCCCGCCACGCAGGCCGCGGCGATCTCGCCCTGTGAGTGCCCGACCACCGCGGCGGGCTCGACCCCGTACGACCGCCAGAGGGCGGCCAGGGACACCATCGCGGCGAAGAGGACGGGCTGGACGACGTCGACCCGTTCCAGTGCCTGCGCGTCGTCGAGCACCTCGAACAGGTCCCAGTCGACGTGCTCGCCGAGGGCGTCGGCGCACTCGGCCATCCGGGCGGCGAAGACCGGTGCGGTGTCGACGAGCTCGCGGGCCATCCCGACCCACTGGGAGCCCTGGCCGGGGAAGACGAACGCCACCCGTCGCTGCGTGCCGCCGTCGCCGCGGACGACATCGGTGCCGGCGAGGAGGGTGGCCCGGTCGGTGCCGAGCACCACCGCGCGGTGTGGCATCCGTGCCCGGCTGGTGACCAGGGAGTATCCGACGTCGATCGGGTCCAGGGCGGGGTCCGCCGCGACGAACCGGACGAGCTGGTCCACCTGCGCGGTCAGCGCCGGGGCGGTGTGCGCGGAGAGCACCCACGGCACGACCGGTGGCGTGTCCCCGTCGGCGTCCGGGACGATCTCCGGCTCCGGCTCGGCCTGCTCGATCACCACGTGGGCGTTGGTGCCGCTGACGCCGAAGGAGGACACGGCGGCCCGGCGGGGCCGGTCGACGTCCGGCCAGTCGGTGTGCTCGGTGAGCAGGGAGACGGCACCGGCGGACCAGTCCACCCGTGGCGTCGGCTCGTCGACGTGCAGGGTGCGCGGCAGGGCGCCGTGCCGCATCGCCTCGATCATCTTGATCACGCCACCGACACCGGCGGCGGCCTGGGCGTGGCCGATGTTCGACTTCAACGACCCGAGCAGCAACGGCCGCTCCCGGTCCTGCCCGTACGTCGCCAGCAACGCCTGCGCCTCGATCGGATCACCCAACCGGGTGCCCGTACCGTGCGCCTCCACCGCGTCCACATCCGACGGCGACAGACCCGCATCGGCCAGCGCCGCCCGGATCACCCGCTGCTGCGCCGGCCCGTTCGGGGAGGTGAGTCCGTTCGACGCACCGTCCTGGTTGACGGCGGTGCCGCGGACCAGGGCGAGGACGCGGTGGCCGTTGCGCCGGGCGTCGGAGAGCCGTTCCAGCAGCAGCACGCCGGCGCCCTCGGCCCAGCCGGTGCCGTCTGCGGCGCCGGCGAACGACCGGCACCGACCGTCGGACGACAGCCCGCGCTGCCGGCTGAACTCGACGAACAGCGACGGGGAGGACATCACCGTGACGCCGCCGGCCAGCGCCATCGTGCACTCGCCGCGCCGCAGCGCCTGCACGGCCAGGTGCATCGCCACCAGCGAGGACGAACAGGCGGTGTCGACGGTCAGGGCGGGGCCCTCCAGGCCCATGGTGTAGGCGACGCGACCGGAGGCGACGCTGGCGGCGGTGCCGCTGGCCAGGTACCCCTCGAACTCGCCGGACCCGTCCGGCGCGGCCATCTGCTGTGCGCCGTATCCGCCGTTCATCACCCCGGCGAACACGCCGATCTGGCTGCCCCGGACGGTGTCCGCGTCGATCCCGGCCCGCTCGAACGCCTCCCAGGAGGTCTCCAGCAGCAGCCGCTGCTGCGGGTCCATGGCGGTGGCCTCCCGCGGGGAGATCCCGAAGAAGACCGGGTCGAACTCACCCGCGTCGAGCAGGAAGCCACCCTGCCGGACGTAGCTGCGGCCCGAGCGCTCCGGGTCGGCGTCGAACAGGTTGGCCAGATCCCAGCCCCGGTCGGTGGGGAAGTCGCCGACCGCGTCCGCGCCCGACTCGACAAGCCGCCACAGGTCCTCCGGCGAGCGGACCCCTCCCGGGTAGCGGCAGCTCATCCCGACCACGGCGATGGGCTCGTCGGCGCGGTCGCGGGTCGGCACCGGCGCCGCCGCGTCCGGCTGCGCGCCGGACAGCTCGGCGACCAGGAAGTCGGCCACCGCCCGGGGCGTCGGGTGGTCGAAGACCAGCGTCGCGGGCAGCCGCGTCTCGAACAGGGTGTTCATCCGGTTGCGGAACTCGACGGCGGTGAGCGAGTCGAACCCCATCTCCTTGAACGCCCGATCGGCGTCGACCGAGCCGCCGGAGCCGTGCCCGAGCACGGCGGCGACCTGGCCGCGTACCAGGTGCAGCACCGTGTCGAGACGCTCCTGGGCCGGCAGCGTGGCCAGGTCCGGCCGGCCGGCCGTGGCCTCCGCGACGGGGGTGCGCCGCACGGGCACCCGGACCAGACCGCGCAGCGCCGCCGCAAGGGTGCCGGCGGCGGCCTGCGCGCGCAGCGTGGCGTGGTCCAGCCGTACGGCGGTCGCGGTGACCGGGCCCCCGGCGACGGCGGCGTCGAAGAGCGCGAGAGCGTCCGAGGTGGGCATCCCGACGATGCCGGAGCGGGCCAGCCGGGCCCGGTCCGTGGCGGTCAGCTCGCCGGTCATGGTGCTGGTCTCGGCCCACAGTCCCCAGGCGACGGAGGTGGCCGGCAGCCCCGCGGCTCGCCGGGTCGCGGCGAGCGCGTCGACTGCCGCGTTCGCCGCCGCGTAGTTGCCCTGGCCCGCGGTGCCCAGCACCCCGGCGATCGAGGAGAACAGCACGAACGCGGTGAGGTCACGGTCGCGGGTCAGCTCGTGCAGGTGGACGGCGGCGGCGACCTTCGGCCCGTGCACGACGGCCAGCCGCTGCGGGGTCAGAGACTCCACCACCGCGTCGTCGAGGACCGCGGCGGCATGCACCACGGCGGTGACCGGGTGCGCGGCCAGCACCGCGGCGAGGGCGTCGGGGTCGGTGACGTCACAGGCCACCGCGACGGCGTCGGAGCCCAGCTCGGCGCAGAGCTCCGCCGCGCCGGCAGCCGCCGGCCCCTGCCGCGACAGCAGCACGAAGCCGCGTACGCCGTGCGTCCGCGACAGGTGACGGGCCACCGCCGCCCCGATCGTGCCGGTGCCGCCGGTGATCAGGACACAGTCGTCCGCACGCCAGGGCGCGTCACCGACCGGGCCGGTGACAGCACGCAGGCGGGGGGCGGTCAGCGCGCCCGCCCGCAGCCACACCTCGGGTTCCCCGCCCGCCAGGATCTCCGCGACGTACGCCGGGACGGTCTCCGGGTCGTCCGCGTCGACCAGGACGATCCGGTCGGGGTGCTCCGAGATCGCCGAACGCACCAGGCCGCGTACGGCCGCCTGGTCGAGGTTGCTCCCGGCGTCCCGGGTGACCACCAGCAGTCGTGCCCCGGTCGGCCGTTCCTCGCCGATCCACGCCTGGACGACCTCCAGCACCCGCTCGACCGGGGCCGGGCGCAGCAGCACGGCACCGGCGGACGAGGGCAGACCGGCCAGCTCGGAGACGTCGTCGACGGGCGTCACCGGCACCGGCACCGCCTCGGCGGCGCGCGGCACGGCGACCGGCGCCAGCTCCAGGAGCACCCCGGCGCGCCGCTGGACCAGCTGCTCCGGCACCGGCCGCAGCACCATCGCGGCGGCGGTGAGCACCGGGCTGCCGTCCTCGGCGGCGACGTGCACGGTGAGCCCGGCCGCTGTCGGCGCGAGCCGGACCCGCAGCGTCGTCGCACCGGCGGAGTGCAGCGTGACGTCGTGCCAGCTGAAGGGGAGGCCGGAGGCATCGAGCACGGCGGGGTGCAGTGCCGCGTCGAGCAGGGCGGGATGGATGCCGAAGCCGTCGGCGGTGACCATCTCGGGCAGGCGCACCTCGGCGTGGATCTCGTCGCCGTGCCGCCAGGCCCGGCGCAGGCCCTGGAACACCGGTCCGTACTGGTAACCCTTGTCGCGCAGCGTCTCGTAGGCGGTGCTGAGGTCCAGCTCGTCACCGGCCGGCGGCCACGGCATCCGCGCGACGGCCTCCGGTCGCCCGACGGCCAGCACGGCCGTGGCGTGCAGCGTCCAGTCGGCGTCCTCGGCCGCCTGCTCCTCCAGCGAGTGCACGGTGAGCCGGCGGTGACCGGCGGCGTCGGCCGCGCCGACCGTCACCTGCAACCGCACCCCGGCACCGTCGCCGGGGAGCACGAAGGGCGCCTCCAGCAGGAGTTCCTCGACCGACGTGCTGCCGACGCGCTCACCGGCGCGCAGGGCCAGTTCCAGGAACGCGGTGCCGGGCAGCAGGACCACGTCGTGGACGGCGTGGTCGGCCAACCACGGGTGGGTGACCAGGGAGATCCGCGAGGTGAAGAGGTAGCCGCCGGACTCGGGCAGCGCCACGGCGGCGCCGAGCAACGGATGCTCGGCGGCGAACAGCCCGAGGTCTGTCGCGTCGGTCGCGGCGGGGGCGGCCGAGCCGAGCCAGTACCGGCGGTGGTGGAACGCGTACGTCGGCAGGTCCGCCGGGCCGCCCTGGACCACGGTGTGCCAGTCCACCGGGACGCCCGCGACGTGCGCCTCGGCGAGCGACTGGCGGAACCGGGCCACGCCGCCCTCGCCCCGGCGCAGCGAGCCGAGCGCCGGCCCGTCCAGCCCGTGCACCAGCACCGGGTGCGGGCTGCACTCGACGAAGACGTGCCCGTCGAGCGCCCGTGCGACCTCGTCGAAACGGACCGTCCGGCGCAGGTTCTCGTACCAGTACGCCGCGTCCAACTCCGGGCCGTCGACGAACTCGCCGGTCACCGTGGATCGGAGCGGCACCCGTACCGGCTGTGGGTCGAGGCCGACAAGCGCGGCCAGCAACTCGTCGCGTATCGCCTCCACCTGGGCCGAGTGGGAGGCGTAGTCGACCGGGATCCGCTTGGCCCGGTCCCACCGGGTGAGCACCTCGTCCAGCGCCTCGGGCGCACCCGACACCACCGTCGCCGAAGGGCCGTTGACGGCCGCCACCGACAGCCGCCCGTCCCAGTGCTCCAGGGCCGCCCGGACCTCGGCCGCCGGCAGCGGCACCGACACCATCCCGCCGAGACCGGCCAGCACCTCACGGATCAGGCGGCTGCGCAGCACCACCACGCGCGCCGCCTCGTCCAGGGAGAGCGCCCCCGCGACGCAGGCCGCCGCGATCTCACCCTGGGAGTGGCCGACGACCGCGGCCGGTTCGACGCCGTGCGCCCGCCACAGCTCCGCCAGCGACACCATCACCGCGAACAGGATGGGCTGGACGATGTCGACGCGGCGCAGGGCGTCCTCGTCGCCGAGCACGTCCAGCAGGTCCCAGTCGGCGTACGTGGCGAGGGCGGTCGCGCACTCGTGCATCCGGGCGGCGAAGACGGGAGCGCTCTCCATCAGCTCCAGCGCCATGCCGGTCCACTGCGAACCCTGCCCGGGGAAGACGAAGACCGCGCCGGCCGGCCGGGCCACGCCGGTCACCACGCCGGGCGCGTCGGTCTGCCCGGCCAGTGCGGCGAGGCCGCCCAGCAGCTCGTCGCGACCGGCGCCGAGCACGACGGCCCGGTGCTCCATCAGGGTCCGTCCGGCCAGGGTGGCCGCCACGTCGGGCAGCGCCACGGCGGGCGTTGCGGTGAGGTACGCGTGCAGCCGCCCGGCCTGCCCGCGCAGCGCCGCGGCGTCACGCGCCGACAGCAGCACCGGTACGGGTCCGACCACGGTGGCGGCCGGCACGGGCACCGGGTCGGTCTCCGGGGCCTGCTCCAGCACCACGTGCGCGTTGGTGCCGCTGACCCCGAACGAGGAGACACCGGCGCGCCGCGGCCGGCCCACCTCGGGCCACGGCGTCTGCTCGGTGAGCAGCGACACCGCCCCCGCCGACCAGTCCACGTGACGTGTCGGCTGGGTGACGTGCAGCGTGCGGGGCAGGACACCGTGCCGCATCGCCTCGATCATCTTGATCACGCCACCGACACCGGCGGCGGCCTGGGCGTGGCCGATGTTCGACTTCAACGACCCGAGCAGCAACGGCCGCTCCCGGTCCTGCCCGTACGTCGCCAGCAACGCCTGCGCCTCGATCGGATCACCCAACCGGGTGCCCGTACCGTGCGCCTCCACCGCGTCCACATCCGACGGCGACAGACCCGCATCGGCCAGCGCCGCCCGAATCACCCGCTGCTGCGCCGGGCCGCTCGGTGCGGTCATGCCGTTGGACGCGCCATCCTGGTTGACCGCCGTGCCCCGTACGACGGCGAGCACCCGGTGCCCGTGCCGGCGGGCCGCCGAGAGGCGTTCCACCAGCAGCACGCCCACGCCCTCGGCCAGCCCGAAGCCGTCGGCGCTGTCGGAGAACGCCTTGCTCCGGCCGTCCGGGGCGAGCCCACCCTGGCGGGAGAACTCCACGAACATTCCGGTACCGGACATCACCGTCACGCCCGCGGCCACCGCGAGGGCAGACTCGCCCCGCCGGACGGACTGGGCGGCCAGGTGCAGGGCCACCAGCGACGACGAGCAGGCGGTGTCCACGGTCACCGCCGGCCCCTCGAACCCGTACAGGTACGCCAACCGGCCGGACATCACGCTGCCCGTGTTGCCGGTGAAGACGTAGCCCTCGACGTCGGAACCCTCGTCCATCCGGGGTCCGTAGTCCATCGTCATCGCACCGATGAAGACGCCCGTGCGGCTGCCCCGCAGCGTGCCCGGGGCGATACCGGCCCGCTCGAACGCCTCCCACGAGGTCTCCAACAGCAACCGCTGCTGCGGGTCCATCGCCGCGGCCTCACGCGGGCTGATTCCGAAGAAGTCCGGGTCGAACAGGTCCGCGTCGTGCAGGAAGCCGGCTTCGCGCTGGTAGAACGTGCCGGCGGGACGGGAGTCACCGTCGTACGACGCGGCGAAGTCGTACCCCCGGTTGTCGGGGAACGCGGAGACCGCGTCGCCACCGGCGGCGAGCAACCGCCACAGCTCCCCCGGGCCGGTCACGCCTCCGGGGTAGCGGCAGCCGACACCGACGATCACCACGGGGTCGTCCGCGTCGGCCGCGACCGGCAGGTCACCGTCGTCGGCCGACGCGTCGGCGGCGGCGCCGGTCAGCGTCACCCGAAGCTGCTCGGCCAGCTCGGCCGGGGTGGGGTGATCGAAGACGATCGTCGCCGGCAGGGTGGTGCCCACCGCCGCGCCGATCCGGGCCCGGATCTCCAGCGCCGTGACCGAGTCGAACCCCAGCTCCCGGAACGCCAGGTGCGACGCGACCGGCTCGGTCGTGTCGAGCAGCGCGGCGACCTCCTGGCACACCAGCTCGACAAGCAGGGCCCGCTGCTCCGGCACACTCAGAACGACCAACCGGGCGCGCAGTGGGGACTCCGGCCGGGCCTGGGCGCCGTCGGGTGGTGCCGGCAGCGTCACCGTCGTCGGGTCGTGGCCGGCGAAGACGGCGGCCCAGTCCGGGGCGACGCCGTCGACGTACAGCTCGCCCAGGGTACGAACGACCTTGCCGAGGTCGGCCTGTCCCCGCCGGACGGTGGCGCGGACGTTCGCCCGTGCGCCGGCCGCCTCGACGGTGCCCTGGAGGGCGCCGGTCAGGACGGGGTGCGGGCTGACCTCCAGCAGCACGCCCGCGCCGTCGGCCAGCGCGGTCCGGGTGGCCTGCTCGAACTCGATGGTGCTGCGCAGGTTGCGGCACCAGTACTCGGCGTCCAGCGGCACGTCGTCGGGGAGGACGTGCCCGTAGACGGAGGAGTAGAAGGGGATCCGCGGCGGACGCGGGCGCAGCGGGGCCAGCACCTCCCGCAGTCGGGGCACGATGCGGTCGATGTGCGCGGAGTGGGCGGCCAGATCGACTCCGATCGCCCGCGCCTTCACCCCCTCGGCGCCCAGCTCGTCGAGGAGCGCCGCGGCGGCGTCGGCGTCACCGGAGACGATCAACGCGCCGGGCCCGTTCACCGCCGCCACGTCCAGCCGACCCTCGTACGCGGCGAGCCGTCGGCGTGCCTCGTCGAGTGGCAGCGACACGGCGACCATCGCCCCGTCACCGGCCAGGGTGGCCTGCAGCTGGCTCCACAGCGCCGTGATGCGGGCGCCGTCGGCGAGGGACAGGGCGTCCGCGACGACCGCGCCGACCACCTCGCCGAGGCTGTGGCCGAGTACGGCCGACGGCTCGACGCCGTAGGACCGCCAGAGGGCGGTGAGCGACACCATCACCGAGAAGAGCACCGGCTGGACGACGTCGGTCCGCTCCAACGGTGGCGCGTCGGGCACCCCGTGCACGACGTCCAGCAGGGACCAGTCGAGGAACGGGGCGAAGGCGTCGGCGCACTCCCGCATCCGGGCCTCGAACACTCCGGCGGTGGCCATCAGCTCGGCGGCCATCGCCGGCCACTGCGAACCCTGGCCGGGGAAGACGAACACCACCCCGCCGGGAAGCGGTGCGCCCTCGGTCAGCCCGGCCGCGCCACGCCCCTCGGCGAGGGCGCTCAGCGCGCGGCGGAACCCGTCGGCGTCCTCCGCCGTGACCGCGGCGCGCCAGCCGTCGGTCCTGCTCTGCCGGGACAACGACCAGCCGACGTCGGCCGGCCGCCAGTCGGGCCGGCGGTCCAGCTCGTCGAGCAGCAGTCCGGCCTGCGCACGCAGCAAACCGGCGCTGGCTCCGGACAGTCCCCACAGCAGTGAGTCGGCGTCGCTCCGCACGATGTCATCGGCCCCTTCGGTGCCCGGTCCCCCGTGACGGCGGTCCGGAAAGGTGGTTCTCGGTCGGTCAGGTGGCTCAGGCGTCGGCGCGGCTGAGCGCGAGGCGGATCAGATCCTGGGCGTCCATGCCCCGGATCGCGCTCTCCTCCGGTGCCGCGGCGGCGCTGGCCTCGGTGCCGGTCTCGGTGGTGCCGGTATCGATGGCGGCGAGAGCGAGCACCTGGTCAAGGAGGCCGGCGGCGCGCAGCCGGGCCGCCGGGATCGAGGCGACACGTCGCTGGATGTCCGCGTCGTCGGTCACGACGGGCGTGGCCTGCGAGTCGTCGGGCAGCAACCGCGAGAGCAGGTGCTCGGCGAGCGCCTGCGGAGTCGGGTAGTCGAAGCTCACCGTCGAGGGCAGCCGCAGCCCGGTGACGGCGTCGAGCCGCTTGCGCAGCTCGACGGCCATCAGCGAGTCGAAGCCCATGTCGAGGAAGCCCTGGCCGGTGTCCACCGCGGCGGGTGTCGCGTGTTCCAGTACGGCGGCCACCTGCTCACACACCAGGTGCAGGAGTTCGCGGGACCGACCGGCGGCGGGCAGCTCGACCAGCCGACCCCGCAGCGCCTCGGTCTGTCCACCGGCCACACCGGATCGGGGTCGGGGCAGCCGAACCAGGTCGCGCAGCAGCGGCGGCACCTGGTCGTACGTGCCGAAGGCCTGCCGCATCACCCGGACGTCCAGCCGCGCGGCGACCACCATGGCGGCGTCCGCTCCGGAGGCCTGGTCGAGCAGCGCCAGCGCGTCCTGCGGGAGCAGGGGCGCCAGTCCGGTCCGGGCGATCCGGTCCAGGTCGGCGGTCTGCCCGGCCATGCCGGCACCTGCCCAGCTGCCCCAGGCCACCGAGACCGCGGGCAGACCCGCGGCCGTCCGGTGCGCGGCCAGGGCGTCGAGGAAGGCGTTGGCCGCCGCGTAGTTCGCCTGGCCCGCCCCGCCGAGGGTGCCGGAGAGGGACGAGAAGAGCACGAAGGCGGTCAGGCCCGTGTCGCGAGTCAGCTCGTGCAGATGCCAGGCGGCGTCGACCTTGGGTCGGAACACGGCGGCCAGCCGTTGCGGGGTCATCGATTCGAGGACTCCGTCGTCGACCACGCCGGCCGCGTGCACGACTCCGGTCAGCGGCTGCTCGGCCGGCACCTGCGCGAGCACCCGGGCCAACGCCTCGCGGTCGGCGGCGTCGCACGCGACGGTGGTGACCCACGCCCCCAGTGCGGCCAGCTCGGCGTCCAGCTCGGCGTCGGCGCGGCCGGTGCGGCTGAGCAGGAGGAGATTCCGGACCCCGTGGGTCGTCACGAGGTGCCGGGCCACCTCGCGGCCGAGCGCACCGGTGCCGCCGGTGACCAGCACGGTGCCGTGCGGCCCGAACGGCACGACGTCCGGCGGCGACACCGCACGGCGGGCGAGCCGGGGGGCCAGCAGTTCGCCGTCGCGGACCGCGATCTGCGGCTCGGTCAGGCCGACGACCGCCGGCAGCACCCGCACGGATGCCTCGGCGTCGTCCACGTCGACCACGAGGAATCGGCCGGGGTTTTCGGTCTGCGCGGTGCGCAGCAGTCCCCAGACCGCCGCCCCCGCCAGGCCGCCGCCGCGGCCGGCGGCGGGTGCCGCGTCGCGGGTCACGACGACCAGCCGGGAGGAGGCCAACCGGGCGTCGGCGAGCCAGGCACGTACGACGGCGAGCGTCCGGGTGGTGGCGTCGAGGACGCCCGCCGGCACGTCGCCGGGGGCCGGCGCGGGGCAGTACAGCACACCGACGGCGGGCGCCGGAGTGCCCGCGTCGAGGGCCGCCGTGAGCGAATCCGGGTCGGCGTGCCAGTGCCCGTCGCCCCAGGAGGGGCGCAGCGCCGCGGAGAGCCGGACGTCGTCCGGGCCGACCACGGTCCAGCCGCTGGCCAGCCAGCCGGAGCGGTCGCGCGGTGGCTCCTCGACCGGCACCCAGTCGACGTGGAACAGGCCGGCGTCGGACATGTCGCTGGCGATGAGCTGGTCGGCCGCGACGGTCCGCAGGCCGAGCCCCGCGACGCTGATCACCGCCGCGCCGGCCGGGTCCGCCGCGGCGAGGGTGACCTCGTCGTCGCTGACCGGCACCACCGCGACCCGCAGGGTACGCGCGCCGGTGGCGTGCAGTGTCACGTCCCGCCAGCTGAAGGGCAGCCGGGCCTGCGTCATCTCGCCGTCCTCGCCGAAGCCGGCGGCGGCCAGGGCCTGCACCGCCGCGTCGAGCAGCGCGGGGTGCAGCAGAAAGCGTTCCGCGTCGGCGTGCCCGGCGGCGGGGAGGTCCACCTCGGCGAAGACCTCGTCGCCGCGGCGCCACACCGCCCGCAGGCCGCGGAAGGTCTCGCCGTAGTCGTGCCCGTGCGAGGCCAGACGCTGGTAGGTGTCGGAGATGTCCACCGGGACGGCCCGGGCGGGCGGCCACTCGGCCGGCACCCGGGGCGTCGTCTCCGCCGGGTCGGCGGTGAGCACCCCACTGGCGTGTCGGTGCCACGGCTCGTCGAGATCGCCGCCCTCCGGCCGGGAGTACATCCCGATGGCGCGGTCGCCGTGCTCGTCCGGCGCGTCGACCACGACCCGCAGGTGCACGGCGGAGCGGTCGCTGATGGCCAGGGGCGCGTGCAGCACCAGCTCACGAACGCCGGGCCGGTCGACCAGGTCGCCCGCGGCAGCGGCCAGCTCGACGAAGGCCGTGCCGGGCAGCAGCGGAGTGTTCCAGATCGCGTGCTCGGCCAGCCAGGGATCGGTGTCCAGGGAGAGCCGCCCGGTCAGCACCACCTCGCCGCCCGGCACGTCGGCCACCGCACCCAGCACCGGGTGGTCGAACGGGCGCAGGCCGGCCCCGCCCACGTCGGCGGACGTGACGATCTGGTCGACCCAGTAGCGCTGCCGTTGGAAGGCGTAGGTGGGCAGGTCCACCACCCGGGAGGGGCGCTGCCCGTAGACGGCGGACCAGTCGACCGGCTCGCCGGCGGTGTGCAACCGCGCCATCGCCTCGGTGCTCGTCGTGATCTCCGGACGGCTGCGTCGGAGCGTGGCGGCGAACACCTCGTCCCCGCTGCCGGGTAGGTCGGCGAGGGTGTCCTGGGCGGCGGCGGTCAGCGCCGCGTCCGGGCCCACCTCGACGAAGCGGGTCACGCCCACGGCACGCAGCCACCGGACGCCGTCGGCGAAGCGGACCGTCTCCCGTACGTGCGAGACCCAGTAGTCGACCGAGCACGCCTGCTCGTCGGTGAGCAGTGCGCCGGTCACGTTCGACACCACGGGGATCTGCGGCGGGGCGAACGTCGCCGTGGCGAGCACCTTGGCGAAGTCGGCCAGCATGGGTTGCATGCGGGACGAGTGGAAGGCGTGCGACACCCGCAGCGGCCGGGTACGCAGGCCCTCCGCGCGGCACCCGGCCGCGAGCTTGCGGACCACGGCCTCGTCGCCGGAGATGACGATCGCGGAGGGACCGTTCACCGCCGCGACGCTGACGTCGGCGTCGAACTCGGCGATCCGCTCGCGCATCCACTGCTCGGTGGTGGCGACGGCGATCATCGCGCCGCCATCGGGCAACGCGCGCATCAGTCGGCCGCGGTGGGCCACGATCCGGGCGGCGTCGGCCAGGTCGAACACCCCGGCCACGTGCGCGGCGGCCAGCTCACCGACGGAGTGGCCGATCAGGTGCGACGGCCGTACGCCCCAGCTCTCCAGCAGTCGGTACAGCGCCACCTCCAGGGCGAACGTGGCGACCTGGGTGTAGTCGGTACGGTCGAGCAGCTGCGCCTCCGCGGTGTCCGGCCGGGCGAAGATCACCGTCCGGAGTGGCCGTTCGAGGTGCTGGTCCAGCTCGGCGCAGACCCGGTCGAAGGCGGCCGCGAACGTCGGGAACGCGTCGTGCAGCTCGCGTCCCATCTGGGCCCGCTGCGAGCCCTGGCCGGTGAACACGACCGCCAACTGGCCGGTGGCCGCCTCGGCCCGCACCACCTGGGGCTCGGGCGCACCGGCGGCGAGAGCGTCCAGGCAGCGGAGCAGGTCGGCGCGGTCGGCCGCGAGCACGGCCGCCCGGTGGGCCATGGCCGGGCGTCGGGTCAGCGCCACCGCCACCTCGGCCGCGTCGAGATCGGGGCGTTCCTCGACGTACGCCCGCAGCCGCGTCGCCTGATCCCGCAGTGCCCGCTCGCCGCGCGCGGACAGCAGCCACGGCAGTGGGCCGGCGAGCGCCGGCGTCGGCGCGTCGGCCGGCTCGGGTGCCTGTTCGAGGACGACATGGGCGTTGGTGCCGCTGAGCCCGAACGACGACACGGCGGCGCGCCGGGGACGGTCCACCGCCGGCCAGGACACCGGCCCGGTCACCAGCTCGACCGCGCCCTCGCTCCAGTCGACCTGGGGTGACGGCTCGTCCACGTGCAGGGTGGGGGGCACCACGCCACGCCGCATCGCCTCGACCATCTTGATCACCCCGGCCACGCCGGCGGCTGCCTGGGTGTGGCCGATGTTCGACTTGATCGAGCCGAGCAGCAGGGGCCGGTCCGCCGGGCGGTCCTGGCCGTAGGTGGCGATGAGTGCCTGCGCCTCGATCGGGTCGCCGAGCGTGGTCCCGGTGCCGTGCGCCTCGACCACGTCGACCTCGGCGGCGGGCACCCGTGCCTTCGCCAGCGCCTGGCGGATCACCCGGCGCTGGGCCGGCCCGTTGGGCGCGGTCAGCCCGTTCGACCTGCCGTCCTGGTTGACCGCCGTGCCCCGCACCAGTGCCAGCACGGGGTGCCCGGATCGGACGGCGTCGGAGAGTCGCTCCAGCAGCAGGATGCCGACGCCTTCCGCGAAACCGGTCCCGTCGGCCGACCGGGCGAAGGACCGGCACCGGCCGTCGACGGACAACCCACGCTGTCGGCTGAAGTCGACGAACAGGTCCGGGGTGGTCATCACCGTCGCGCCTCCGGCCAGGGCCAGGGTGCACTCCTCGGTGGCGAGCGCCTGACACGCCAGGTGGAGGGCGACCAGGGAGGAGGAGCAGGCGGTGTCGACGGTGACGGCCGGCCCCTCCAGCCCGAAGGCGTACGCCACCCGGCCGGAGGCGAGGCTGCCCATCTGCCCGGACGACGAGTTCGGCATGACCCCGCTGAACACGCCGGTCCGGCTGCCGCGCAGGGTCTCGGGGGCCAGGCCGGCCCGCTCGATCGCCTCGGCGGAGCACTCCAGCAGCAGGCGGTGCTGCGGGTCCATGGACGCCGCCTCGCGCGGACTGATGCCGAAGTGGTCGGGATCGAACAGGGCGGCGTCCGGCAGGAAGCCACCGTGCCGGACGTAGCTCTTGCCGGCGGCCTCCGGGTCGGGGTCGTAGAGGCCGGACACGTCCCAGCCGCGGTCGCGGGGGAACTCGGTCACCGCGTCGCGGCCCTCGACGACCAGCCGCCACAGCGCCTCGGACGAGTCGATACCGCCCGGGTACCGGCAGGCCATCCCGACGATCGCGACGGGCTCCTGACCGCGGCTCTCCACCTCCCGCAGTCGCCGCCGCAGGTCCTGGATCTCGGCGGTGGCCCGCCGGAGGTAGCCGAGATACTTCTGGTCGTCCGTCAACGCGCCGTCCCCCCATGATGTGCCGGCCGGCGATCGGTCTGCTGGATCAACCGGAATCATCTGCACCGACAGCGGCAGGGTCCAGGCGATTTCGGCGGCGGTTTCGCCTGCAGAAATCGCAATCCAAGACCCCGGTCGGTGCTAATTGCGGACCGGATTGGCCACCGGACGTGGCGCGCCGTGCACAACCTGGGCAGGCGTGGCAGCAGGCACGTCGATGGTCCAGACGCCCTCGAATGCGGCGAGCCTTCGAGGCGCTGTGACAATAATCGCGCACGAACCGCCACGGGGCAGCAGCGGTCGGATGTGAGTCGCGTCGGTGACGTTTTCCAGGACGACCAATGCCCTCCTGGAACGCAGCGCACTGCGCACCCGGCGAGCCTTTTCCTCAGGTGTGGCGCCGTCGCAGGGATCGATTCCTAAAAGCCAGGAGAGACGGGTCGTCAAAACATCAGCGCCGGGCTGGCCCGCCTCGGCGCTGACATAGAATTGACCGTCGGGGAAATGTCGCTGGAAACGTGCTGCGGCCTGGACGACCACCGCTGTCTTGGCTGGTCCAGGCACACCGACGAGTTCCACAAGTCGCATCTCGGCGCTGCCCGCCGCCTCCGCCTGATGCTGCCCGCCCGGTTCCTCGATCAGCACCTGCCGCATCCACTCGATCAGCGCGGACAGCCCGCCATGCTGCTGAACAGCGGAAACAGGAGTCGTGGTCGAGGGTCGGTGGCCAACCGCCATCGAGTAAAGGTGTGTGCCCGGCCTACGGCGGGCGGTCCGGCGGAAGCTCTCCAGGGAGTCGCCCTCCACTCGAAGCGCCTCGGCCAGGAGCGCCACGGAGCGGCGATGCGGTGTGCTCGTCCGCCCGCGCTCCAGATCAGAAATCGCCCGGATGCTCAGCCCGGATTTTTCCGCTAGTTCTTCCTGCGTCAGGCAGGCCTGCGTTCTCAGCTCACGCAGTAACAGTGCAAATTCGGACCCGGCGGCCTCGTCTAGAACATCCAGTGATTTCACTTTACCTCCCCCGTAGGCCGCGATGAATGACCCTGAGGTAAACGCGCTGGTTTAGTTGTCGAGCACACGCAGAACGAGAGGGGCACCGATTTTCTGGCGCACCGTTCCCCGGTGGGGACCTTTCCCGCCTACCGGTGATGTGAGACGACCATCAATAGATGGCCTGCCCTCTGTTTTTTGCATAGATCGAGGGCAAAGTGTCGACCTGCACTCCAGCGCGCTCCCCGTGTATCGCGGCATGCATAGTGATCTTTATACCCGAAGGGATGAAGGCGTGGCAACCGGTCGACCGGAAGAGTTGGAATGTTCATCGACACGCGCGCCCGCCGAACGCAATACGGGTCTTACGGGAAATCCCACCCCTTGTCAGCTTTACACGGCCTGTACCCCGTTGCATCCCTTTGGTCCAGGACGCCCCGCCACACCGCCGGAGACCGGTCGGCAGCGCGACGAGACCATCGCACGCGACACCCTGGCTGACACCGTCGGACGGTCGGGATGCTGCCCCGGGCGCGAAGCCGTGGCGGTGCAGGTCACCGCTGCGGCTTCGATGGACGTGGATGCGTTGGGCCCGTCGCCGACGGCGATCGCGGGCTCCGCGTCGGTGGCGTTCTTGGCTAGCATGCCGCTCGTGACTTCGCGCACCCTACTCATCACGACCGATTTCCCACCCCGCATCGGCGGCATCCAGTCGTTCGTGCACAACCTCGCGATCCGCCAGCCGGCGGACTCCGTCGTCGTCTACACCGTCACCGCGCCGGGTGCCGAGGCCTTCGACGCGCAGCAGCCGTTCGAGGTGATCCGTGAGGACACGCGCCTGCTGCTGCCCGTGCCCGGCGTGCTCCGGCGTGCGGTGGACATCGCCCGGTCCAACGAGTGTGAACGGGTCTGGTTCGGCACCGCGGCGCCGCTCGGCTTGTTGGCTGCCGACCTCCGCAAGCAGGCCGGTGTCGGCCGGTTCCTCGGCCAGACGCACGGGCACGACACCGCCTGGGCCGCCCTGCCCGGAGCACGTTCGGTGCTGCGCCGCCTGGGCCGGGAGGTCGACGTCGTGACCTACCTCGGTGAGTACACGCGGCGCCGGCTGGCCCGGGTGCTGTCCAACCTGGACCAGCTCGCGCCGGGCGTCGACACCGAGTTGTACCACCCAGGTGTGGACGGCTCCTCGGTGCGCGAGCGGCACGGGCTGACCGGGCGCCCGGTGGTGGTGTGCGTGTCCCGGCTGGTCCCGCGCAAGGGCCAGGACGTGCTGCTGCGGGCGCTGCCGCTGGTACGCCGCGCCGTGCCCGACGTCAGCCTCCTGATCGTCGGCGACGGCCCGGACCGCGTACGTCTGGAGAAGCGGGCGCACGACGCGGGTCTGGGCGACGCGGTCGTGTTCACCGGTGCGGTCGCGTCGGAGGAGCTGCCGGCGCACTACGCCGCCGGAGACGTGTTCGCGATGCCGTGCCGGACCCGGCGCGCCGGGCAGGACATCGAGGGTCTCGGGATCGTCTACCTCGAGGCGTCCGCGACGGGTCTGCCCGTGGTGGCCGGCAACTCGGGCGGCGCGCCGGACGCGGTACGCGAGGGTGAGACCGGGTACGTGGTGGACGGCCGCGACCCGGCAGCGGTCGCCGAGCGCCTGGTCACGATCCTGCGCGACAGCGCGCTCGCGAAGCGCCTCGGTGACGCCGGCCGCCGCTGGGTGGAGGCCGAATGGCACTGGGACCACCAGGCGGCCCGCCTCGCGGACCTCCTGCGCGACGGGCACGCCGCAAACTGATCGGTCAGACAGTTTCTGCCTGCGAAACCGCATTCTGGCGCGGGCCGCCCGCCGATAGCCTCGCCTTGTGCTGATCCGGTTGCTGCGTAGGTGCCTGCGCCCTTACCGGCGGCAGCTCGCCTACGTGGCGCTGTGGCAGCTGGTCGGCACGCTGGCGACGCTCTTCCTGCCCAGCCTCTATGCCGACATCGTCGACCGGGGCATCGCGACCGGCGACACCGGGTACATCCTGCTGACCGGGCTCCGCATGCTGGCCGTGGCGGCGGTCCAGGTCGGTTGTCTGATCGCGGTCGCCTACCTGAGCGCCCGAACGGCGATGGGCGTCGGGCGCGACCTGCGCCGGGACATCTTCGAGCAGGTCGCCGAGTTCTCCAGCCGTGAGATAGCCCGCTTCGGCCCGTCGTCGTTGACCGTCCGGTGCACGAACGACGTCCAACATCTGCAACTGCTGCTCATGCTGTCGCTCACCATGCTGGTCACCGCTCCCATCATGTGTGTCGGTGGCCTGGTCATGGCGATCCGGGAAGACCCGGGCCTGTCCTGGCTCATGGTCCTGATCGTGCCGGTGCTGGCCGTGGCCATCGGCCTGATGGCACGGCGGCTGGTCCCGCAGTACCGGTCGATGCAGATCAGGATCGACACCATCAACGCGATGTTGCGCGAGCAGATCGCCGGCGTACGCGTGGTCCGGGCGTTCGTACGGGAGGCGCACGAGAAGGCCCGGTTCGAGCGCGCCAACGCCGACCTCACCGCCACCGCCATCCGGGCCGGCCGGCTGCTCGCCCTGGTCCTGCCGACGGTGACGCTTGTGCTCAACCTGTCGAGCGTGGCCGTGCTGTGGTTCGGGGGCCGACGGGCCGACGCGGGCCTGGTGGGGATCGGTTCGCTCGCCGCCCTGCTGAGCTACCTGATGTTGATCCTCATGTCGGTGCTGATGGCGACCTTCATCCTGATGATGGTGCCCCGGGCCACGGTGGGCGCCGGGCGGGTCTGGGACGTGTTGGACACCCACTCCTCGGTCGTTCCCGCCGCCCACCCGGTCACGCCGCCGCTCGCGTACGCGGACCTGACGGTGGACGCGGTCCAGTTCCGGCACCCGGGCGCCGCCGAGCCGGTGCTCAACGACGTGAGCTTCCGGGCCTCGGCGGGGCAGACCACCGCCCTGGTCGGCAGCATCGGTGCCGGTAAGACGACGATGCTGTCGCTGGTGGCGAGGTTGCTCGACGCGACCGCCGGCGCGGTGCGGATCGGCGGGATCGACGTGCGCGAGTTGAACCTGGAGGAGATGTGGTCCCGGGTCGCGCTGGTGCCGCAGAAGCCCTACCTGTTCTCCGGCACCGTCGCCAGCAACCTCCGCTACGGTGACCCGGCGGCCACCGACGAGGAGTTGTGGGCTGCCCTGGACGTCGCGCAGGCGCGGGACTTCGTGGCGCGGATGCCCGCGGGCCTCGACGCGCCGATCGCGCAGGGTGGCACCAACGTGTCCGGTGGGCAGCGGCAACGACTGTCCATCGCGCGGGCGTTGGTCAAGCGGCCTGACGTGCTGCTGCTGGACGATCCGTTCTCCGCGCTCGACCTGGGCACGGAGAGCCGGCTCCGCACGGCCCTGCGCGCCGTCACCGCGCGGATGACTGTCATCGTCGTGGCACAACGCGTCTCCACGATCGTGGACGCGGACCAGATCGTCGTCCTCGACGGTGGTCGGGCCGTGGGCGTGGGGACGCACGCCGACCTGCTGGAAACCTGCCCCACCTACACCGAGATCGTCAGGTCGCAGCCGATGGCGATCGTGTGAGCAGCGTGCAGGGCGCGGCTGAGGTTGCGGCCGCGCCAGCGGCCAAGCCGAGGGCGTTCGGGCCGTCCGCCGCCCGGCTCATCCGGCGGTTGGCCGGCGATCGCCTGCGCCTGCTGTCACTGCTCGGGCTGGCCGTGGTCAGCGTGGTGCTCTACGTGCTCGGCCCGCTGGTCCTCGGGCACGCCACCGACCTCATCTTCACCGGTGTCGTGGGGCAGCGTCTCGACGCCGGGACGAGCCTCGACCAGAACATCGCCGAGGCGCGGGCAGCCGGCGACGACACCCTGGCCGACATGCTGCAGCGCATCCACCCGGTGCCCGGCGTCGGCGTCGACTTCACCCGGCTCGGCCAGGTGCTGCTGCTGGCCCTGGGCCTGTTCGTGGGCGCCAGCGTGCTCGGCTGGTTGCAGGGGCACCTGCTCGCCGGCGTCGTGCAGCGGGCGGTACGACAGCTCCGCACCGAGGTCGAGGCGAAACTCAACCGGTTGCCGCTGTCGTACTTCGACCGGCAACCTCGGGGTGAGCTGCTCAGCCGGGTCACCAACGACGTGGAGAACATCGCGCAGAGCCTGCAGCAGACACTGAGCCAACTGCTGACCTCACTGCTCACGGTCATCGGCGTACTCGTCATGATGATCGTGGTGTCCCCGCTGCTGGCCGTCATCGCGCTCGTCGCGCTGCCGCTGTCGGCGGTGGTCACCGGCCAGATCGCGAAGCGGTCGCGGCGGCACTTCACCGCTCAGTGGGCGAGCACCGGCGCGCTGACCGCCAAGGTCGAGGAGGCGTTCAGCGGGCACGAGCTGATCCGGGTGTTCGGCCGCCGGCGCGAGGTGTTGGCGTCGCTCACCGCGACGAACGACGAGCTGTACGAGGCGGGCTTCCGCGCCCAGTTCATGTCCGGGATCATCCTGCCCCTGATGGTCCTCATCGGAAACCTGAGCTACGTCGGCATCGCGGTGGTCGGCGCGATCAGGGTGGCGAACGGCGCCATCTCGCTCGGTGACGTGCAGGCGTTCATCCACTATTCCCAGCAGTTCAGCCAGCCGCTCGCCCAGGTCGCGTCCACGGCGACCCTGGTGCAGTCCGGCGTGGCCTGCGCCGAGCGGGTGTTCGACCTCCTCGATGCCGAGGAGGAGAGCCCGGAACCGGCGGTGACCGCGGCGGCCGTCCGACCGGCCCCGCCGGGTTCCGGCCGGGTGATCTTCGAGAAGATCTCCTTCGGGTACGCCCCGGGCGCGCCGCTGATGAAGGATCTGTCCCTCACCGTCGAACCGGGCCAGACCGTGGCGATCGTCGGCCCCACCGGTGCCGGGAAGACCACCCTGGTCAACCTCATCATGCGGTTCTACGAGCTGGACGGCGGGCGGATCACCCTCGACGGTGTGGACATCGCCGAGCTGCCCCGGGCCGACCTGCGTGGCCGGATCGGCATGGTCCTGCAGGACGCCTGGTTGTTCGGTGGCACGATCCGGGAAAACATCGCCTACGGCCGGTTGGGCGCGACCGATGAGCAGATCGTCGCCGCGGCGCGGGCGACCTACGTCGACCGTTTCGTCCGCAGCCTCCCCGACGGGTACGACACCGTCATCGACGAGATCGGCGGCAACATCAGCACGGGCGAGAAGCAGTTGGTGACGATCGCGCGGGCGTTCCTCGCCAACCCGCCGCTGCTGATCCTGGACGAGGCGACCACCTCGCTCGACTCGCGGACCGAGGTGCTGGTCCAACGCGCGATGGCGGCGCTGCGGGCGGAACGGACGACCTTCGTCATCGCGCACCGGCTGTCGACGATCCGCAACGCCGACCTGATCCTCGTGCTGGAGGACGGGCGCCTCGTCGAACAGGGCACGGAGCCCGAGCTGCTCGCCGCCGACGGCGCGTACTGCCGTCTCTACCACGCCCAGTTCGCCGGCGCGGTCAGCGACGAGGCGCAGGTCAGCGGGGCGCACTGACCGGTGCGCCGAGGGGCCCGCGCCGGGCCGGCTCCACGCTCCCGTAAAGGAAAAGCGGGTACGGCCCGCACCTCCCGGTGCTCGGGGGGTGCGGGCCGTACCGTGCTCAGGTCGCGACGACGGTCAGACCGCCGTGCGGGACCACTGTTGGTTGGTGCCGGTGTTGCAGGTGTACTGCTTGAGGACCACGCCGTCCGCGGTCGACGCGGCCGGTACGTCCACGCACTTGTTGCTGTGTCGGGCCCGGAGCTGGAAGTAGTTGCCGTTGGTGACCATCTGGAACTGCTGGTTGGTGCCGCTGCCGCAGGTGTACTGGACGAGTTCGGCACCGTCGGCGGTCGACGCGCTCACCACGTCGAGGCACTTTCCGCTGTGCCGGCTGACGATGCGCCAGTAGCCGCTGCCGGCGTCCTGGAACTGCCACTGCTGCCAGGCGTTGCCGCCGTAGGTGGACTGGGCGACACGCGCGCCGTTGTCGGTGTTCGGTGACTGGACGTTCATGGCCTTGCCGCTGTGCCGCACGTCGAGCCGGTAGAACGTTCCCGTCGACGGCGGCGGCGTCGTCGGGTCGCCGCCGCCGATGGTGTCGCCCCACGCGTACCGGATCCGGTCCGCGCCGGAGGTGTTGCGGACGGTCAGGTTGAGGTCGGTGCCGCTGCCGGTGAGGGCGAACATCGAGTACCAGTCGTAGCCGATGGTGCCGGTCTTGCCGCCGAGGGCCGGCCAGTAGGTGCCGCCCATCTGGTTGTCCCGCATGACCTGGGCCATGGCGCGGATGTAGCGCACGAAGTTGTCGGTGCTGCCCGCGTCGGCGTAGTTGCGACCGTCGTTCATGGGACCACCGAACTCGGTGGCGACCGCGCGCGAGGCGCAGTTTCCGAGGCGTTCCCGGATGTGGCTGCGGAAGCCGTCGTAGGTCATCGCGCCGTAGAAGAAGGTGTAGTAGTGGAAGGACAGCAGCGTCGAGTTGAAGCGGCTGTCGTTACAGATGTCACGCAGGTCCTGGCTGAAGCCGGTGCCCCCGATCAGCACCCGGCCGGGCACCGCCGAGGTGTGGTAGCTGAGCCAGTTCGCGGCGACGTTGCGCCACTCCGTCGAGCTGTAACCGTGCGGCTCGTTCATCGGCTCGAAGTAGACGTTGGTGTTCGAGCCGTACGTGTTGGTCACCGTGGACCACATCGTGTTCCACGCGGCGAGATTCGTGATTCTGCCGCCGGAGGCGGCGGCGTCCTCCCAGTAGGCGAGGATTACCTTGAAGCCGCGGGCGGTGGCGGCGTCGATCGCGCCTCGGTAGGCCTCCCACCAGGCAGTACCCACCGTGTGCGTGTTGATGGGCAGCCGGACGGTGTTGACGCCCATGGTGGATGCCATGTCGTCGTAGATGGCATTGGCCTTGGCCCGCACCGTCGCGTTGCTGTCGGACATGCTCAGACCCTGCACGACGAGCGGGCTGGTCTTGAAGTTGTCACCCAACATGGCCCAGTTCATGCCTCGGAACTGGTTGGTGGCGGCGGCGGCGGGCGACGACGCGACGACGACCACGCCGCCGACCATCGCCGTCACGGCGGCTACCAGGGCGATCAACGTCCGGCGCAACGACCGGCTGATCCGTTCCATGCGTTGTCCAATCACTAGATCGTGCCTCTCCGGGCTCGACATCTTGAGGGGTTAGCCGGTCACGCGGAAGGTCGCGTCGGCACGGCTCTGCGCGTCGGGGATCTGGTCGAGCCGGAGCAGGTAGCTGTAGTGCCGGATGTAGCGGTCCGGGTGGCTGTAGGACTGGAACGACGTCCACGAGGAGTTGGCGAGGCCGGCGACCTGTCGGAAGGTGGCGTCGGCGGCGAAGGTGGCGGTGCCGTCGTTGGCTTCCAGCCGGAAGTCGAACCCGTAGTGGCGCAGGTAGTAGCCCGGGTAGTTGACCGACTGGATGGAGACCGTGCCGGAGCCGACCAGGCCGGGCACGATCCGCCACTGACCGTCCTGGGCCGGGCTGACGTTCGGGTCGATGCGGACGTCGTAGTCGTAGTGCCGCACGTACCGGTCCTGGAAGTTGTACGACTGGATCCGGTTGACGGCGGTGACGGGCCAGCGGGCGAGCACCCGGTCCTGTTCGGCGGCGGTCAGGTTGAGGATCGTTCCGTGCCGCTTCTTGGTGCCACCCATGGCGTACGAGCCGGACGCCGGCAGCCGGTAACTGCTCGCGCTGGACGGGTTGGTGGTCAGCACCGGCAGGTAGCCGCGCCCGCTGGCGTACTGGTCGAGGTAGAGCACCCACTCGTTGCGGTTGTTGTACTTCAGCCACATCGGGCCCTCGACCTGGGCACCGGTCAACCCGATGCCGGACAGGTTCCCGAGGCTCGTCCAGGTGCCGAGGATGGAGTTGCTGCCCTCGATGGCGATCTGGCCGTCCCGGGAGGCCCGCACGTACCGGTAGGCGCTGACGCCGGACGGCACCTCGACGATCTGGGTGTCGATGATCTCCTGGTTACCGGGTCGGTTGATGTAGGGCTGCGGTGTGGTGATGCTGCGGAAGTTCGTCGTGCGCGCGGCGTAGATGCGGTGCTTGGTCGCCCCGTTGAGCGGGACGTTCGTCGCCCAGTAGAGGACGTAGTCGCCGGTTTCCGGGTTCCAGATCGCCTCCGGCGCCCAGGCGTTGCGTCCGTCCGGGATCGCGCCGGCCACGTTCAGCAGCCACGGCGCGGACCAGTTGACCAGGTCGGTGGACTCCCACACGACGAGGTTGCGGCTGCCGTTGTTGATCGCGGTCGACCAGTCCTGACCACAGCCGATGCACAGGTCGGTGGCGATGATCCAGTACCTGTCGCCGGCCGGCGAGCGGACCAGGGCGGGATCGCGAACGCCACGGGTGCCGACCGTGGAACGCAGGACGAGCCCGCCGTTGTTGAGGTCCGTCCAGCGCAGGCCGTCGGTGCTGTGGGCGAGGTAGATCTGCTGGGCGGTCGACGACTCACCGGTGAAGTGCGCCATCAGGTAACCGACTGTCGGATCGAGCGCGGACGCCTCCTTCGGTGTCGCCGCCGACCAGGTGGTGAACAGCAGGCACGCGGCCACCGCGACCGCGCCGAGCCGCGCGAGGACTCTCGACATGTGTCTTTCTCCTTCGCGGAGGGGCATCCGGGTCAGCTAGAGGGTCGGTACGACGGGGCGGATGGTGCCGTCGGCGTTGAACTCCATCCGGTCGGTGGCGGTCTCCCGGTTGGTGCCGTTGCCGGACGGCACGGCGAACCGGTGGTAGGCGATGTACCAGGTGTCGCTGCCGGGTGCCCGGACCACGGAGTGGTGGCCGGTGCCCTTGACGCCGACGTCGAGGCGCTTCTGCAGCACCACGCCGCGCCTGGTCCACGGCCCGAGGGGCGACGAGCCGGTGGCGTACGCGACCCGGTAGTCCTCGCTCCGTGTGTCGTTCTCCGACCACATGAAGTAGTAGAGGCCGTTGCGCCGGAACACGAACGGGGCCTCGTTGTAGCCGGACGGCGTGACGACCCGTACCTGTGCCGCGTCGAAGGAGGTCAGGTCCGCGTTCAGCCGTACCGCCCGCGCGACGCCCTGACCCCAGTACAGGTAGGACTGCCCGTCGTCGTCGGTGAACACCATCGGGTCGATGGCCTGCCCACCGGAGAACTGGTCGCTGCGGACGAGCGGCCGGCCCAGCGCGTCGCGGAACGGCCCGGTGGGGCTGTCGGCCACGGCCACGCCGAGCTGTTTGGCGGTGTTGCCGCTGGCGGCGCCGCCGCTGAAGTACAGGTAGTAGCGGCCGTTGGCGGTGGCCACCGCCGGCGCCCAGGCCGAGTTGTCCGCCCAGGACACGTCCGGGCCGTGGTCGAGGATCACGCCGTGGTCGGTCCAGTTGACCAGGTCGGTGGAGGAGAACGCCTTGTAGTAGGTGCCCGCCCAGCCCGCGTAGCCGTCGGTGGTCGGGTACAGGTAGTAGCGGCCGTTGAAGACGGCGAGGTGCGGGTCGGCGAAGAGGCCCGGGAGCACCGGCCCCTTGGTGGTCCTGGGCGCCCACGGCGCGGCGAGGCGGAAGGAGCTGTCCGCCCGGAACGCGGCCGTGTCCTGGTAGGTGTCAATCCAGAGCGCGTAGTCGCGGTGGCGGATCCGCCGGTCCGGGTAGTTGTACGAGGTGAGCGCCACCGAGCCGGAGACCGAGCCGTCCACCGCGCAGAAGGTGGCGTCGGCGCGGAACCCCGCGTCACCGGTGTTGGGGTCGACCCGGAGCCGGTAGTCGCGGTGCCGCAGGAACAGGCCGGTCTTGGTCTGGAACGAGTAGCAGGCGGGCGATGCCAGGCCGTTGACCACGGTGAAGGTGGCGTCGAGCTTGGTCTGGTTGGCGCTGCCGGAGGTCACCGGGTCGAGCTGACCGAGATAGTTGACGTGCCGTACGAATCGTCCGGCCTGGTTGACCGCCTCCAGCGAAACCGCGCCGGTCGGCAGCGTGGCGGCCTGCGCCGGCCCGTCGGCGACCACCACGAACGCGGCGGCGGCCACGGCGGAGAGCACCAGGATCCGGATCCGGGAGTAGCCGCTGGACCCGGTGGTCGATGCCGCTGTCGTTCGCCACGGAACCACGGTCACGACCCCTTCCGGAACGACAAACGTTGTTAGCGTTAACAAGATCAACTCGGGCGCGGCCTGGAGGGCTTCGCGGTTTCGGCGGCGGGCAACCCGCCACACGGGACAGCTCTGGTGCGCCGCGCGTTACAGGCACAATGTGTTCTGCTCGTTAAGGTCGCGTTGCGGACCAGTGTTAGCGATCGCATCAGCGAGTGTCAAGGATCGACGAAGCTCGTTCGTCTTGATCGCGCCGCCACGGCCGGCGCTATCGTTCTGGCATGGTGCGCACGTCATCCGGTGCCGTCGGTGCCGCCTTCCTCGCGGACGAGCCGGCCGACGGCGTCGACCTCAGCCTGTTTGGGCAGTTCTCGGGCTCCTGGGCCCTGGACTGCACCGAGTACGACCCCGACGGGTCCCCCACCGTGCGGCGAGGCGAGTGGCATTTCGGGTACGCGCTGGGCGGCCGGGCCACCACCGATGTCTGGATCCTGCCCGGCGTCGAACACGGCGTCAGCGTGCGATTCCCCGATCCCACCGCCGGTGCCGGGGTCTGGCGCTCCACCTGGGTGGGACCGGGACGGCGTCGGACACACACCTTCCTGGCCTCCCGCGTCGGCGAGCAGATCGTGCTCGACGGCGGCGATCTGCGCTGGACCTTCTCCGACATCGAGGCAGACGAGTTCCGCTGGCGCAACGAGGCACGACAGCCCGACGGCACGTGGCGACTCGACCAGACGTTCCGGGTGTGGCGGCAGACCTGACCCTCCCTGTGCCGCCGGGCCTGCCGGGGGCGTCGGGCCTCTCTGGGGCCTGCTCGGCTCGGACTACCCGTACCTGACGAGCCCGGCGCGCTGGGCGAGGAGGGCCGCCTCGGTCCGGTTGGTGCAGCCGAGTCGGGTCAGGACCCTTGAAACGTAGCCTTTGACGGTAGCCTCGGCGAGGTGCAGTTGGGCCGCCAACTGCGCGTTGGTCAGACCCTGTCCCAGGCCGGTCAGGATCTGCCGGTCCCGTTCGGACAGACCGTTCGGCAGGGTGACCGACGGGTCCGCGGGCAGCAGAAGCCGGGTCGCACCGGGCGGCAGGATCAGGTGGCCGGCGGCGGCGGTGCGGACGAGGTTGGCGAACTCGCGCGGCGGCGTGGTCTTTAGCACGTAACCGCTGGCTCCGGCACGTAGCGCGGCAGCCAGATACCGATCGGCCGTGAACGTTGTCAGTACCACCACGACCGGGGCCGGGTGCAGAGCGGCGATCTGCTCGGTGGCGACAAGTCCGTTGACACCCGGCATGCGCAGGTCCATCAGGACCAGGTCCGGACGGTGCCGGATGGCGGCCTCGACCGCCGCGGCCCCGTCCGCCACGGTGTCGACAACCTCGATGTCGCCGGCGCTCCCCAGGATTGTGCGCAGGTGCGCACCGACCAAGGGATCGTCGTCAGCCACCACGACCCGGATCATGACGACCCCCGCTGTTGTACGCCGGGCAGCCGCGCCCGCAGCGTGAAACCACCGCCCGGCTCGGGCCCGGCCGTGAGCGTGCCGCCGAGCAACTCGACCCGACGCCGCAACCCGTGCAGCCCGGTCCCCGACCCGGAAGCGGCCAAGCGCGCGTCCGCCGCCGACCGAACCACTCCGTTGCGGACAAGAACTCGCACCCCTCCGCCCTCGTACCGCACCCCCACCTCGACACAGGCACCCGGCGCGTGTTTCCGCACGTTGGTAAGGGCTTCCTGAACGACCCGGACCACCGCCCGCCCGACCGCCGGGGAAACCGGCACCGGGGTGCCCGTCACCTCCAGAGCCGCCGGACTCACCAATGGCCGCAAGTCGGGCAACAGCACCGGCGCCGGCTCCCGTTCCGTCCGCTGTTCGGGCAGGACCCGGACCAGGTCGCGAAGGTCGTCGAGCGCGGCGCAACCGGCCTCTCGGATCCGCTCGGCGGCCACCCGGGTCGCCTCGTCGACTGCGCTCATCCCGAGCGTCCCGGCTTCCAGGACGATGAGGGTGACCCGGTGCGTCACCACATCGTGCATCTCGGCGGTGAGCCGGTCACGTTCACCTGCGACCGCCCGCTCCGCCGCCGCGTACCGGTCAGCCTCGGCCCACCGGGCCCGCTCGCGCAGCAGATTGACCATGCGGCGGCGCGCCGCCAAGTACAGACCGAGAAGGACCGGAACACCGAGCAGCACCAGACCGGAGCGCAGCCGCACCCAGGAGGGCGGCCACGGCACCGCGGCCGCGACCACGAGAGCGACCACCGCCGCCCAGCCCAGGACGCGACGAGCCGCGTAGACCGCGACCGCGTAAGCCGCGAACGGGGCCGCCGGTATGAGGAACATGATCGTGTTCTCGCCCGGCCGGATCGAGCTGTCCGGGCCGAGAGTCTCGACGGCGACCAGGACGGCGCTGCCAGCGACAGCACTCCAGGCCACCGTGACCGGTGCGCTCCGGCGCCACCACAGCGCGCCCGCCCCGGCCGCGAAGACCACAGGTGTGAGGCCACTGCCGCCCCGCGGGTCAACGGTCGGCCCGGCCAGCAACAGCAGACCGGCGAGCAACGCGACCGCCACCACCACGGCGTCGACTGACCGCCGCCTCGGTGAGTCATCCCGCCGCACGACGGACTGCGTCCACCTCAACCTGGCCCCCACCACGGCGCCAACGGTAGGCCGGGACCGGGCGCCCCGTCCGGCCCGTACCGACGAAAGTAGGTTCGGAACCGCCACAATCGTCGCCATGGGGACCGACGGCCGCCGCTACCACGATTCCGGTCCCGCACGCCCAATGGAGTCATGAAGGAAAGCGTCACCACCCGCCGGCTCCTCGCCTGCGGTACCGCTGCCGGGCCTCTGTTCGTCATCGTGGTCCTCGTCGGCGGCGCGCTACGGCCCGGATACCGCCCGATCCGCCAAGCCGCCAGCGAGCTGGCCCTCGGGTCGACCGGATGGATCCAGATCACCAACTTTCTCGTCTGCGGCGCCCTGTTCGTGCTCTGTGCCCTCGGTGTACGCCGCGCCCTGCACCCCGGGCCGGCCGCCTGGATCGCGGCTGCCCTCACCGGCCTGTTCGGTGTTGCCCTCATCGCCTCCGGGCTGTTCGTCACCGACGTCGCCGGGCAGGCCCAGCGCACCTGGCACGGCACCGCGCACAACGCCGCCGGCAGCGTGGTGTTCCTGTCCCTGCCGCTGCTGACCTTCACCTGGGCATGTCACGCTGCCCGACGTCGGTCCTGGGGCTGGGCGACAACAAGCGCGATCACCGGCGTGACAATGCTTCTCCTCATCCAGGGCCTGGCCATCGCCGAATACCAGGGCCTGTACCAGCGCATCACCATCGGACTCGGCTGGACCTGGATCACCGCCTTCACCCTGCACCTCCGTCGCGCGACGCCCACCCACCCACGTGCGGCAGCAAATCGCCTCGGCTACTGGCGGCGTCGATGACACCCCCGAGGGTTCGTGACCTCCGGCGGTGGCGAGTCGGGCATCGTCCCGTCGGCGGCCCGGAGCGCCGCGATCTCCTTGCGTGCCACGGTCAGTCGTCCGTTTCCTCGCCCTCGTCGCCGGGCGTGGTCCGCACGCGCACGGCGGTCTGGTGATGGGTCAGCGGGTTTTCTGGAACCAGGCGGCGACCAACTCCAGCGGGCGGCGGCGACCGGTGAACATGGTGACCGTGTTACGGAGGTCGTAGGTCTGGCGGGCATCCGTGGGCGTGCTTATGAGGCGGTTGAGCATCAGGGGCGCTAACCAGAAGTACTTCGCGGCGCCGGTGAGTTGGATGGCGCGGCGGACGGTGGCGGCGTCCACCGCGCCAGCGAGGCCGCGAAGGTAGCCGGTGGTGACCAGTTCGACGACCTCGTCGATCAGGACCAGGTCGACCAGGCCGTCGAAGAACGTGTCGAGGATGAGGTTGGCGGCGTCCTCGCCGAGTGGACCTGGGCCGACGAAGCTCCAGTCCAGCAGCACCGGCCCCGAGTCGTCGACGATCAGGTTCGTCGGCCAGACGTCGTGGTGGCAGAGGGTGCGGGGCAGCTCATCCGTGGCACGCAGCACGTCGTACCGGCGTAGCCAAAGCTCTCGAAGGCTGGTCCGGAGGTCGTGCGGCCAGGCGGAGGCCGCGGTGGGATGGTCCCAGGGGATCGGTTCGGTGACGGGGCGGGTCGTGGTGTAGTCGCGCAGCCAGTCGCGGGACAACCATGGCTCGGTGGGGCGCCGGCCCAGCCAGAACGCGTGCCCAGCGCCGAGCCGCTCGGCGAAGTCGCCAAGCGTCGCGGGCGTTGCCGCGGTGCCGGGCACGCCGTCGACGTGCTCCAGCCACAGCGCGACCGACCCGTCGGGCCGGTCCGTCCACTCCAACAGGGCCGGAGCGCGGATGCCCGCCGCCGAATAGGCAGTCTCCGCCAGCCCGTCGCGGTAGGCCAGGGCTTCTCGCTGCCAGTAGTTCCAGTGGCCCTGGTCGGCGCTCGCCGCCCAGTGCGCGGGCACCCCGTTCCGGCCCGGCGGGGCCGCGATCTTCAAGATCGTATTGCGGCCATCGCGGTTCACCCGCCAGATGCCACCGGTCGCCCCGTTGAATGAGTTGTGAGTCAGCAGCTCGGCCTCTGACTGCCGCCCTATCAGATCATCAGGCGGGTTCATCAGCGCATCCTATGTACCGCTCTCAGCTGGACGCTGGCCAACCCGCCGGGCATGGTCACCCTCGGGGTGAGACACGACTATCGACGCTCTGTCGGCCCTCCGCCGGAGCAGTGAGCAGGGCCTCCGAGGGTCACCGTCCGGGAATGTCAGTGCCGTCTGCAAGGCTGCTGCGCGACAAATGCCACCAAGATGAGAAGGTGCGACATGAGCTCGAAGGCTGGCGGAACATTTGATGTCACATCATTCGAGCCAGAGGTGCTCGACGAAGGCCCGGGGGCCGCGCTTGGCCGGGCGCGGGTCACCAAGACCTTCCAGGGCGGCCTGGCCGGCACCAGTACGGTGACCATGCTGTCGGTGGCCGACAACGAGGGCAGTCCCGCTGCCTACGTCGCCGTGGAGCGATTCACGGGCGAACTTGACGGCCGCAAGGGTTCGTTCGTCCTGCAACACAGCGCACCCGGCAGCCACGGTGAGCAACTCGCGATCCGCGTCGTCCCGGGAACGGGCTCCGGTGACCTCACCGGGATCGCGGGAGCATTCGAGATCATCCAGTCCGACGACGGCGGCCACTCCTACGTCTTGGAGTACACCCTGGCCTGACGCGTGCCGACCTGCGCGACCAGCGACTCAACCGACCCACCGGGCAGTGGCGGCGAGACTTGCCCAGCACTCGCACCCCACAGAGCAAGGATGCTCGCGTGGAATCCAACACTGTGCACTGGGCGTCGGGCCCAGCGGATGTACGAGAAGGTCGGGTTCGTCGTCCAGGGCGTGTTGCGCCGCGCACGAGCGCCGGCCCCGGACACGCTCGAAGCACACCCGCCGCCATCCGTCCAGCGGACCAACTAACGGGGGCAGGATCTCTGGGCATCGGGGAACTCCGTGATGGGCGGTTACACGTGGCAGCGTCGGCCGGTGGGTACTCGTCAACCCCGGGTCAGTTCCAGGGATCGGCGTTCGGATTCTCGCCGAGCAACTGCGCGCTCTCCAGGCACAGGTCCTCGCCGAACAGTTGATTGCCGCGGGAGTCGGTGCCCCATGCGTCGTCGGCGGAGGCAGCGATGGCGCGCCATGTGTAGCCTTCAGCCCGCCACTGCCTGACTTGCCGCGCTATGTCCGTGGTCAGGGTCAGTCCCCACGCCTCCAGCATGGGTCGAAACTACGTCGAGCCTGGGACTCCACCCAGATGCGTGCCACGAACAGATCGGAATCCCCCCACAGCCGTAAGCCTGCCGAGGTCCCACAGCGGTCGGAGGATGCCCCTGCCCGGGATCGGCATGCGCCGGCCACCTTCGGACGGCGACAGGAGCCGTAACTCGGCGCGGATGATGCCGTGGATGTTTTCCCACCTACCCCAATGGCACCGTGCGGCGGTTTCGGCGAGCCACATCAGCTGCGTCGGTCACCGTCACGCCGGCCCCGTTGGCGACATCAGCCGGGACCATGGCCGCAGCCCGAGCGAGCAGATCGGCAACATCCACCCTCGGATTATTCAACGTCGCCGAAGCATCAGCGGGAATTGCTTCACCGGCGCGCTGATCTGCCGCGAACCGCGTTGCGCCAGCGAAGCTTCGCTTCAATGGGCCGCGGTCAACCAGATGTGCGCCGACTCACCGACGGGATCCGGCCCGGCGACAACAACGACGCACCTTCAAGTAGCCCGACCGACAGCCCACTCAAACACTCACCCAGAACGAAGGGCAGTCAGACGCGGTGTGAACATCTTGCGACGGCCCGTGTGGCGAGGGAACTAAGGAGACCACGACCGACGGACTCCTCTCGGGCAGTCAGAACAGATTCGATCGAGATCAGTCGCCTATCGGACTTATTGCGGGGACGACTGGCCTCGTTCATCAAGCTCCGGTCATGCGAAAATCTACTCGCCGTACCCGGCATTGTTCGATGACCGACACGTTCCAAAAAACGCAAACACGAATTTCGTTCGTCATGAGGTCGGCGCGTGGGGCAACCGGCACATTATCGCGCCACCGACCAGGCAGTGCACCAGCGGCACAAGGATGATCATCATGACCCAAGCGACAACAGCGAACAGTACCTCGACCGAACCCGTCCCCGTCCCCGTGCGACATTCGATCAGCAGGCAACTTTTCTGGCTGCTGCCCGTCGCCTTGGCCTCGGTCGGAATTTGCGTGTTGCTGTTCCAGAAGGAAGCGTGGGGTGCGAACGCTGCGGCCATCATCAGCGTGCCCATCAACATCGCGGCGATCGTGGTGACGATCCTAGTCGACCGGGGCGTATTCAAGACTCCCGCCCTCCGCAAGCCGGGCGGCAGGTCGTGGAGGATGAAGGGCGCTGTCTACTTCACCGCAGGCACCCTCGTCCTCAGTGCCGCGTTTTGGTGGTTCCAGCGGGAGCCCGACCCGTTCGACTACATGTCGGGCGAGGTCCGGATCGGTTACAACGCTTTCGAGTACGAGGGCTGGCATACCGACAAGGACGGCGGGACCGGGTTCGATGTCGCCCTGGCCAACGAGATCCAGTCGCACTTCGAGAACGCACACCTGAAGTGGGTGGACCTGGGCACCCTGGACAACCGGATCAACGCGCTACACGGGAAGTGGCGCGCCACTGACCAGAGCCCGCTCCAGAAACCCGTCAAACTCGTGATCTCCAACTTCTCGATAACCCCGGAACGAGCCGAGGTGATCGACTTCGCCGGGCCCTACTTCGTCGACACCCAGGGCTTTCTCAGCCGGAGCGATGCCAAGACCATAGCGGCGATCCCACGTGGCAAGGTGTGTGCCATCAAGGGCTCGACCACCTTCAAGAGACTGGATCAGATCAACTGGAATCCGGTACCGGCCGATTCCATCGCCGAGTGCATCAACAGATACAAGAGCGGGGAGGTCGATGCCGTGTCGGGCGACCGTTCGGTCCTCGCCGGATACGCACGAGCGGTTGGCGTGAGTCCACCGATCCGGCTGAGTAACGGATCGGAGAAGTACGCCATCGGCATCCCGAACAACATGCCACGGCTGTGCGGCGAACTCAGCAAGGTGATCACCGACTTCCTGGAGTACGGCTGGCAGACCAACTTCGACACCACCCTCGGAGCCCTCGGCCTGTCCGAGTCGCCACCACCGCAAGCCGTCGAACCCTGCCAACCGGCAGGGCCGTGGCTGGACCGTTAGCACAGCTCCGGTGCCTTACGCCTGCCGTGGCGAACCGACGTCCAGCAAGCACGCCGCGATCCCGTCGAGCTCGGTGGCCGAAGGGCTCGCCGGCACCTCACCCAGCGGTGACAGCCCGGTCAGCAGCACGTCGAGGCCGTCGGCTGGTAGCGCTGCACGCGCTGGATCCACTCCTCCATGCTGCGCTGGCGCCACGCCGTGCCCGCGCCGGCAGGGAAACCGATTTCGTCGAATTCGCGCACGACGAGTCCCTCGATCTCCGCGCAGGCCCGAATCGCGGTGGTCTTTCCAGAACAACTCGAGCCGGCGATCGTCAGCCCACATCACGAGAGGGTGCCCACGGGTACCGGCTCGCGGGCCGACTGATGGCAGACGGTCCGGTGGTCCGCCCCCTCGCCGGACCCGCTGCGAGGTCGTATACCCAGGTCTCGGTGCTTCGCCGGGACTTGGCGGACCACGTCGTTGCGATCCTTGACGCGAAGTCGTCCAGGACCTGATGTTCACTCACGATCCCACTCGTCGACGGGTTCGGCCTCGAGTCTGTTCAGCTCGACAACTCGGCGATCTCGGCGGGCTGAAGGGCCCGCTGGCGGACCCGCACGTCGTCTAGCGCGCCGACCAGCCAACCTCCGCTCATCGACACTCCCAGGTGGAACCCTCCGGTCGACGGGGGTGAGGTGGTTGCCGCGCCGGTTCCCTGTAGTACGCCGTCCACGTACAGCTGGAAGTGCCCCCATCCGGCGTTCCCGACCGCGGCTACGTGGGTCCAGCGGTTGACCGCCGCCGGGGACATCGACTCCACGGTCGGCCAGTTCGTGGCCCCCGAGTCGCTCGTCGGAACCTCGTAAGCCCACCGGCCGCTGTCCGTCTCGTACTGGAGGTAGAAGGTCGCCTGCTCCCGACCGTCCTGGCTGGCGATCACCTGGTCGCCGGGGCCGTCCGGGCGGCCGTCACGGTTGGCGTCCGTCAGGCGCACCCAGGCCGTTACCGTGTACGACCGGTCGGTCCACAGGGTCATGCCGCCGCGTACGTCGACCACCTCCGTACCCGTGAGCAGTAGCGTGCTAGCCCGCGATACCGCGGAACGGCCGCCCTTCCTCGATGGTCGGCAAGGCTGCCATTCTCGCGGTCCAGCGGTCGATGTAGATGTTCAACCCATCGGCGTTACGCGCCATGCTCAACCAGTCCCAGGCAACGTCGCGGATCTCCCGTTGGGCGATCATCTCGGCACCGTCGCCGTAGTCGAACGGGAAGCCGTCGACAATGTCCGACAGGTCGGCGTAGATGGGGTACAGCTTGTCGACACCCCGCACGAACACCTCGGGGTGCAGCTCGACCAATGCACCCTTCAGCTCCTCGATCACCATCACCGGATCCTCTGCGCCTTTCAGCACCCGGTACAGGTGCCCGTCGATGAGGTCGATCACGGTAGGCAGCCAAGACTGCGCGGTGTCGGTCACGCTCGCATTGTCGTCTGCCGTGACACGCGTGTGGCGTCTGCCCCCGGCCGCACAAACCGCTCCAGAAACTCGTGGCCGGCCGGAGGCGGGCGCGTCAGTTCTGGATGGAGAACGTCGCGACGACACCGTTGTGATCGGACCTGGTGCCACCGACGATGTCGTAGTCGGTCATCCACATGACCTGGTGATCGGGCAGCCGCTTCCAGAAGTAGACGTAGTCGATGTGCCGGTTGCCGTGCGTTCCGGTGCCCTTCTCGCCGTAGAGGTTGTAGCTGGAGCGCAGGTTCGGCAGGGCGTTGGCCTCGAAGACCTGCCACGGGAACTTCGCGTACCCGTAGCTCCGGTCGGCGCTGAAGTCGACGTTGAGGTCACCGCTCACGATGACCTGGCCCTCGTCCTGCTTGTCCACCGCCAGGTCCTTGAGTCCCTGGAACTGCGCCTCGGCGCACCTGGTGCGCGGCAGGTCCTCGGGCCGGCCCGCGTTTTCGATGCTGGCCACCGCATGGGCGTTGATGTGGGTCACGATGCGGCCGCTGGCCTTGTGCCGGTACTTGACCCAGTTGTTGTACCGCGCGGGCGGCACCTCGCCCGGACCGTTGGTGTCGCAGACGAAAATCGACCCCTTGTCGACCACGTCGAACATGCTCTTCCTGGCGATCAACGCTTCGCCGGCCTGGTTGGTCCCGCCCGGCGCGTACAACCACCAGCCGTTGTCGGCGGCCCAGCTCTCCAGGAACGCCTTGCGGGCACCGACCTCGTTGAGACCGACGAGATCCGCCCTGGACACGATCAGGTTCAGGTCGTGCACGAAGTCGGCCTGGCTCAGCCCGTAGTAGATGTTCAGCGTCGCTGCCCTGAAGCCCGCACTCGCGGCAGCCGCCGGGGCCGGCGGCAGCAGGGCCGCCACCAGCGCGACCGCGCCCGCGAGAGCGCCCAGTGCGCGGGCCCGCCACTCCGTTGTCCTGCGCATCGACGCCCCTCCACCCGAACCGCCGTCGGTGGCGGCCAACGCACCCTATCGATTCGAGTCGACGCGAGGCCGAACATCCGGTGACGAAGCATGGACAGACCTGGGTCGACCGGTGCGGGCGTAACCGGCTCTCCCAGTGGCGGTGGTGCTGCTACGCGAAGGTGAGGCCGTCGGACCGGGCGCGCTTGAGCTCGAGAACGCCTGGCAGCCGGAGAGCAGGCGGGCGCCGTCGAAGAGATTCTGGGCCTGCGGGCGGGGGTCAGGTCGGATGACGACCGGCCGTGCTCGACCAGGCACGAATTATCATTCCGCCATGGACGACACCACCCGCGGCGTACGAATCAGACGCGGTGGCCCGCCCGACGCCCCCGCGATACTGGACATGCTCGACGCCGCGGTGGCCTGGATGAATGATCGCGGGAACACCGAGCAGTGGGGCACGACCCCGTTCTCCGCGAAGCCCGGAGGGGCCGAACTGGTCGACCGGTACCTGACCGAGAACCTCCCGTACATCGCGGAGGTGGACGGGACGCCGGCCGCAGCCCTGGTGTTGGACTCCGGGCCCGATCCGCGGGCACCGATCGCGCCTGCGGACGAACCCGAGCGCTACGTCCGCCTCCTGGTCACCGACCGACGATTCGCCGGCCGGAATCTCGGGTCGGCCCTGCTGGCCCACGCCGTGCAGGAAACCCGGCGGGCCGGCGTGCGGTTGCTACGCGTCGACTGCTGGGCGGGCGGCGGTGGCGAGTTGGTGGCGTACTACGAACGCCACGGGTTCACTCCCACCGAAACCTTCCTGGCTGGATCCTGGCCGGGGCAGGTACTGGCCCAGCGGGTCGGCTGAGCCGCGCCTCTCCGTCAGTTGTGCGACCACAGCAGGCCCACCACTGCCGCCGTAGCCGACAGGAGAACAAGCTTCAGCCACGGGCCGCCGTTGCCCAGGTGTGGCATCGTCTCGTCGGCGAGGTTCCAGGCCGCGTGCATCAGGATCGCCGCTGGGACACCACCGCGCAGGCGTTCGGTGACGAAGAGCATGAGGTAGGTGAATGGAAAGAGCGCCAGGAAGAACACCACCCCCTGCTGGGTGAACAAGCCTTCGTCGTGCTGCCCGGTGCCAGGCAGGAAGAACAGCGGCACGTGCCACAGGCCCCACGCGGCTCCCAGCACCAGGGTGGTCGCCATCCGGCTGTAGGACTGCCTCAGGCGTGGCTGTACGTACCCCCGCCAGCCGAACTCCTCCGCCACTGGCCCTGCGAGCAGCGTGTAGGCCAACGCGATGAGCGGTCCGCCCACACCGGCGACTACCGAACCCGCGTGCTGCGGGATCGCCGACAGGTCGTTCAGGTTCATCAGGACCGCCGCACCCACCGGGGCGACCCCGCCCAGCAGTACCGCCACCACTGACGTGCCAAGCGACCATCGCGTGCGGGGGCCCGGACGCCTCTCCCCGCGGCGCCGCAACCACAGGATCAGCGCCGCCAGGGACGGGCCACTCGCCGCGAGCGCGAACACCAGCAATCCGAGGCCCTCGTCGATGCTCACACCCAGCACTCCCAGCAGTGCAAACGGGATCCAGGTCAGCAACAGACACACAGCCCAAAGCTCCAGCAGCCGCAGGCGGACCAAGCCGCGTTCGGCGGGCAGATGGCGCGTCAGCGCGAATTCGTCCACCACCGCGGCCCTGGTGACCGGACGGCGATGCCCACGCTGCCGTTGGCGCAACTTGGCCATGGTGTGCTCATCTCGTCGTCGCATTGATGATCACGACGCTACGAGGATCCTCAGTCCCTAACGATCCGGCTGGTCGGTGAGCGTCCGGTAGGGTTAACCCGCCTACCCCGCCACCCCGAACGTTCGATTCCTCAGGCGGTGGCCAACCGGACCAGGAACTGGCAGCCTTCCGGGGTGTTGCGCACCTCGACCCGACCCCCGTGCGCCTCCACCAGGCCGTGGACGATGGCCAGGCCGAGCCCCCCGGACGCCCCGCCGTCGCCGGCGCGGGGCGTGCGGGCCGGTTCGCCACGGAACGCGATGTCGAACAGCCGGGGCAGGTCGGCCGGGGGGATGCCGCCACAGGTGTCGGCGACCGACAGCCAGGCGTGGTCCTCCTCGTGGCCGGCCTCGATGCGGACGGTGCCGTCCTCCGGGGTGTAGCGCACGGCGTTGAGCAGCAGGTTGGCCACGACCCGGGCCAGCTCCGGCTCGCTCGCGGCAACCATCGGCCACCCCGACTCGCTGGCGATCAACTTGATCCGCCGGGCGTCGGCCAGTGGGGTGGTGCTGGCCAGCGCGTCCGAGACCACCTCGCCGAGCGACACCGCCCGCAACGACAACCGCAGCGCTCCCGCGTTGATCCGGGACAGCTCGAACAGGTCGTCGACGAGTCGGGTCATCCGGTCGGTCTCCAGCCGGATGCGCCGGTGGTACTCGTCGACGGTGTCCGGGTCACGGACCACCCGGTCCTCCAGCGCCTCCGCCATGGCCCGCAGCCCGGCGAGCGGGGTACGCAGGTCGTGGGAGACCCAGGCGACCAGGTCGCGCCGGCCCTTCTCCAGTCGCCGTTCCCGCTCCCGGGCCTGGTCGCGCCAGACCGCGGCGCGGGCCAGTCGACGGCCGAAGTGCCCACCGACGGCGAGGCTGACCACCGCCGCCGCCGCGACGGTGATCAGGACCACTTCGAGGTCGTGGGCGGAGAGGAACATCGCCTCCGCGACCGCCATCACCCCGACGACGACGGCGACCACAGTCGTGGTGAGCAGCACACTGACGTGCACGGTGATCGAGCTGCGCCGCAGCACGCGGAGCAGCACCGCGCCGGCGAGCCCGATGCCCACGGCCGCGCCGAGGGCGATCGCGAAGATCAGCAGCAGGTCACGCATCGGCGGGCTCGTACCGGTAGCCGACGCCCCAGACGGTCACGATCCGCCGCGGATCGGCCGGGTTCGCCTCGATCTTCTCGCGCAGCCGGCGGACGTGCACGGTCACTGTCGAGTGGTCCCCGAAGTTCCAGCCCCAGACCTGTTCGAGGAGTTCGGCCCGGCTGAACACCCGGGACGGATGCCGCATGAGGTAGACGAGCAGGTCGAACTCGCGCAGCGTCAGCGCCAGGTCGGTGCCGGCGAGGCGGGCGGTGCGGGAGGTCGTGTGCACCACCAGGCTGCCGTCGGTGAGCGCCTCCGGTCGCTCGGGGGGCGGCCCACCGCCGGCGCGCCGGAGCACCGAACGGACCCGCAGCACCAGCTCCCGGGGGGAGAAGGGCTTGGTCAGGTAGTCGTCCGCGCCGAGTTGCAACCCGAGGATCCGGTCGGACTCGTCACCGCGCGCGGTGAGCATGATGATCGGTACGCCGTCCGGCCGGGCCCGCAGCTCCCGGCAGACCTGGAGGCCGTTGATCTTGGGCAGCATCAGGTCGAGCACGACCAGATCCGGCGCCTGCCGCGCCACCGCCGCCAGCGCCATCGCCCCGTCGCCGGCGTGGCTCACCTGGAAGCCGTCGTGTTCGAGGTATCGGCAGATGACGTCACTGACGGTCTGGTCGTCGTCGACCACCAGCACCCGCTGTGTCACGAACGCCCCCCGCCCCGGCCCGTCGACCTGTCCATCCGCCCAGCGTAGCCAGGCACCGGGCACCGAGCGCACCGGCGAGACCTAACGAGGTTCTTACGGCTGCGCGCAGCACGCGGTGTCGGCGTACCCGGGGTCCTACGGTGACCGGAATGCGGATACTTGTCACCGGTGCTGCCGGGTTCATCGGCTCCCACGTCGCCGACCTGCTCAGCGCCGACGGGCACGAGGTGGTGGCCGTCGACGCGCTCGTGCCGGAGGCGCACGGCCCGACGCCGCCGCCCTGGGCGCGGCACGATCTGGTGGTCGGCGACGTCCGCGACGGCGAGCTGCTGACCCGGCTGCTGGCCGGGGTCGACGCGGTCTGCCACCAGGCGGCCATGGTCGGCCACGGCGTCGACCCGGCCGATGCCCCCCGGTACGCCGCGCACAACGACCTCGGCACGGCCACCCTGCTCGCGGCGATGCACGCCACCGGGGTACGCCGCCTCGTGCTGGCCAGCTCGATGGTGGTCTACGGCGAGGGCCGCTACCACTGCCCCGCACACGGAGTCGTCCGGCCTGCCGGCCGCCGCGCCGCCGACCTGGCCGAGGGCCGGTACGAGCCGACCTGCCCCCGCTGCGACAAGACGCTCTCCCCCGGTCTCGTGCCCGAGGACGCGCCGCTGGAGCCGCACAGCACGTACGCCGCCACCAAGCTGGCCCAGGAACACCTCGCCGGGGCCTGGGCCCGGCAGACCGGCGGGTCGGTCTGGGCACTGCGGTACCACAATGTCTACGGACCACGGATGCCCCGCGACACCCCGTACGCCGGGGTGGCGTCGATCTTCCGGTCGGCCCTGGCCGCCGGACAACCGCCCCGGGTCCTGGAGGACGGCCGGCAACGGCGCGACTTCGTCCACGTGACAGACGTCGCCGCGGCCAACCTGCTCGCCCTGACGACACCGGCACCGGACCCCGTGGTCCCGGTCAACGTCTGCTCGGGCGAACCGCACACCGTCGGCGAGCTGGCCCACGAGCTGGCTTCGGCGATGGGCGGGCCCAGGCCGGTCACCGTCGGGGGCGGGCGGGCGGCGGACGTACGGCATGTCGTGGCCGACCCGGCCCGCGCCACCCGGCTGCTCGGTTTCACCGCCCGGGTCGGCTTCGCCGCTGGCATCGCCGACTTCACCACCGCGGTGATGCGGGAGCCGGCAGCGCTCACGACACAGTCCACAGTAGGTGGTTGACGGCGAGCGCCGTGGCGGCCTGGGCGGCCAACCACCACCGTCGGTGACCGGTGGGCAGGTGCGCGGTGGCGACCAGCAGCCAGACGGTGAACGGTAGCCAGATCCGCTCCACCTCGGCCTTGCTGAGCCCGGACAGGTCCGCCGCGAGCACGGCCGCCGCCGCCGCGAGGGGCAACCACACGGTGGGCCCGGCGCTGACGAGCCGCTGTCGCAGGGCCGTCGGGTGCGGTGCGCGGATCGCCACGGCGGCCACCGCCCGTCGCAGCGCCGGCCCGACCACCGGCCCGGCCGAGAGGAGCAGGGCGGCGAGGTTCGCCCAGATCCAGTACCCGTACGGGCGGTCCGCCGCCCAGCCCTGGTAGTACCGACGGGACACCAGGTGGTAGCCGTCCAGCCACCAGAAACCGCAGAGGGTGAACGCGGCGACGACCGCCGCGACCGCCGTCGCCGCGGCCACGAGCACGCCGAGGCGGTCGCGCGCCCGCAGCAGCACCACTGTCAACGCGAGCATCCCGACCAGGACGAACCCGTACGACAGGTAGAGCGCGAAGCCGAGCAGCAGCCCGCCGAGCACGGCCCGGGGTCGGCCACCGACCGCCAGCAGCGCCAGCCCGGCGGCGACCACCGCGGCGAAGATGCCGTCCGCGGACGCACCCACCCAGACCGCCCCCGGGAAGAGGACCAGGAACGGCCACACCGCCCGAGCCGCGTTCTCGGCGCCCAGCGCCCGCAACGTCACCGGGACCGACACCGAGACCGTGGCGCCGAGCAGCACACAGGCGAGCCCGGCGGCGGTGCCGCCGCCCAGGCCGATCCGTTCCAGCCAGACGAAGAGCAGCAACGCTCCCGGTGGATGACCGGCGGTGTGGGTGGACCACGACCCGGGCTGGAAGTCGACGATCCGGTCGGCGAAGCCGGACAGCATGGCACCGACATCGGTCACCCCCGGCACCTCGTACAGGTACTCGGCCTGCACGGTGAGCCGCTCGGTCAACCCGGCGGACCAGCCGTCCACCAGCGCCAGCGACAGCGTCCAGAGCACCGCGGCGAGGTAGCCGACGACAAGCAGCCGCGGCCAGCGCGGGTCGGTCGCCCAGCGCATGCCCCGCCACACGAACACCGCCGCGACGAGAAGCGCGGCGGGAGTGCCGGGGCCCACATGGGGCTGCCAGGAGGCGTAGATCGGGGCGGCGTCCGCGTAGAGCCGCACGCCCCGATGGTTGAGCAACGCGCCGACGACGACGGCGACGGCGAGCAGGGCCACCTCGGCACCGAGGACGATCAGATCGGCGGACCGGGGTCGTCCCGGCCGGGTCATCATGGTCATGGTGACGGCCGACGATACGACCTCCGACCAGGGATCCGACAGCCACCCGCTGGGACGTCAGGGTCTCGTAAGATCCCTTGCCGCGTAAGCGATTCGTAAGGAGGAACAGCGGTCCGGATGCCCGGTGGCGGGCCTAGCGTCGCCGGTATGCACACAACGATCGACGTGGTGTTGCCGTGTCTGGACGAGGCGGCCGCACTGCCTGCCGTACTGAGCGGGCTGCCGCCCGGCTACCGCGCCATCGTGGTCGACAACGGCTCCACCGACGGTTCGCCGGCCGTCGCGGCCGAGTACGGGGCCCGGGTCGTGCACGAGCCGAGGCGCGGGTACGGCGCGGCCGTACACACCGGCCTGCTGGCGGCGGACGCGGAGCTGGTCTGCGTCCTCGACGCGGACGGCTCGTTCGATCCGGCCGAGTTGCCCAGGCTCGTCGGTGCGCTGCTCGACGGCGGGGCGGATCTCGCCGTCGGACGGCGTCGACCGGTGTCGGCGGAGGCCTGGCCGTGGCATGCCCGGGCCGGGAACGCGCTCGTCGCCGCGCTGCTGCGGCGTCGTGGGGTGCCGGTGTACGACATCAGCCCGATCCGGGTGGCCCGGCACGCGGCACTCCTGGGCCTCGGCGTCCAGGACCGCGCGTTCGGCTACCCCCTGGAGTTGCTGCTCCGCGCGGCCGAGGCGGGCTGGCGGATCACCGAGCTGGACGTCGCGTACGCGCCCCGGGCCGCCGGCACCAGATCGAAGGTCTCCGGGTCGGTCCGGGGCACGGTGCGGGCGACCCGGGACTTCGCCGGAGTGCTGCGCGCCGGTGTCGGCGGTGGCCGGTGAACGTCCTGCTCCTGGTCGCGAAGGCACCTGTCGCGGGGCTGGCCAAGACGCGCCTCTGCCCTCCGGCCAACCCCCGCCAGGCGGCCCGGATCGCGGCGGCGGCGCTGTTGGACACCCTCGCGGCGGTACGCGCCACCGCGTCGACGATTCCCGTGCTGGCCCACACCGGCCGGTTCGCCGACGCCGAGTACGCCGCCGAACTGACCGCCGCGCTGGCGGGGTGGCACCTGCTCGCCCAGCGCGGCGACACGTTCGCCGACCGCCTCGCCAACGCGCACGCCGACACCGGCGCGGCCTTCCCCGGCCGGCCGGTGCTGCAGATCGGCATGGACACGCCGCAGCTCCGGCCGGCTCTGCTCACCACCGCCCTGGAGTTGCTCGCCGCACACGGGTCGGTGTTCGGGCCGGCGCTCGACGGCGGCTGGTGGGCACTCGGGTTACGCGACCCGGCGTACGCCGAGGTGTTGCGCGACGTGCCCATGTCGACGGACGACACCGGTCGCCGTACCCTCGCCGCTCTGCACGGGCGCGGCATCCGGCCGGCGACCCTGCCGGTGCAACAGGACGTCGACGACTGGACCACCGCGACAGCGGTCGCGGCCGACCTGCCCGGCACCCGGTTCGCGGCTGCCGTCGCGTCGGTGGGTGACCAACTGGTGAGCGGACGCCCCCGGTGACCTCGACGATAAGTCTCGACGGTTTCGCCGTGGCGCTGGGCGGACTCGACGGGTGGCCGGCCGACCAGGATGCCCGCGGCACACCTGTGGCACCACTGCCGCCGGCCCAACCCGACCACTGGCTGGTGCACGGCGACGGGCGACGTGACCTGTTGCCGGTACGGCGCTGGCACGGCCCGCCCGAGCCGGCGATCGAGTCCGTCGCCGCCCGCTGCGACGGGCCCACGATCGACCTCGGTTGCGGCCCCGGCCGCATGACCATGGCACTCGCCCAGCGTGGCCTCGTCGCGTTGGGGGTGGACATCTCCGCCGAGGCGGTACGCCTGACCCAGGGCCGGGGTGTGGTCGCCCTGCGCCGCGACGTCTTCGAACCACTGCCCGGCGAGGGACGGTGGGCACACGCCCTGCTCGTCGACGGCAACATCGGCATCGGCGGCGACCCGGTCCGGCTGCTGCGCCGGTGCGGCGCCCTGATCGCGGCCGACGGGACCCTGGTGGTCGAGGTGGAACCTCCGGGCGCCGGGCTCTGGCAGGGGCAGGCGTACGTCCTGTCCGGGGCGTCCGGCGCGGGGGAACGGCAGGGACCGGCGTTTCGCTGGGCGCGGGTCGGGGCCGAGGCGGTGACCGCCACCGCCGCCGCTGCCGGCCTGCGTGTCGCCACCACGTTGCGGTTCGGTCCACGCTGGTTCGCCGAGCTGGTGCGCGCGTGATCCGCCGGCCCCGCGTCCCCGCGCCCGAGGACTTCACCGCGCCGACGCACTCGCCGCTCGTCGCCGCCCGGCTCGGCCTCTGGCTCGGGGTGGCGTTCGGGTTGTGTTTCGTCACCGGTCTGCTCAGCCACTACATCCAGCACCCGCCGGGCTGGTTCACCTGGCCGACCCGACCGGTCGACCTCTACCGGGTCACCCAGGGCGTCCACGTGCTCTCCGGCGTCGCGGCGATCCCGTTGCTGCTGGCCAAACTGTGGAGCGTCTACCCCCGGCTGTTCGTCCGTCCGCCCCTGCGCCGGCCGATCCGGCTGTCCGTCCACGCCCTCGAACGGATCTCCATCCTGGTGCTGGTCTGCGCCGCGTTCTTCGAGCTGGTCACCGGCCTGTTCAACGTCGCCCAGTCGTACCCGTGGGGGTTCTTCTTCCCGGCGGCGCACTACGCGGTCGCCTGGCTGGTGGTCGGCGCGTTGCTGCTGCACGTCGCGGTGAAGCTCCCGGTCGCCCGCGCGGCGCTGGGCACACCGCTGCGGCCCGGCCCCGGTGGGCGGGACGACCGGGACTCCTCCGGGCGGCGCGCGTTCCTGCGTACCTCGGCGGGTGTCGCCGGCGTCGCCGTGCTGGCCACCGCCGGGGTCACCGTGCCGTGGCTGCGTCGGGTGTCCCCGCTGGCGTGGCGGTCCGCGTCCGGCCCGCAGGGCGTGCCGATCAACCGGACGGCCGCCGCCGCGCACATCACCGTCCCACCCGACTGGCGGCTGGAGATCGTCTGGCCGGGCGGGCGGTACGCCCTGTCGCTGGCCGACCTGGTGGCCCTGCCGCAGCGTACGGCGGAACTACCGATCGCCTGCGTCGAGGGCTGGAGCTTCGCCGCCCACTGGACCGGCGTGCCAGTCGTTCAGTTGCTGCGCCACGCCGGTGCGCCCACCGGCCGGCCGGTCCGCGTCACCTCCCTGGAGACCGACGGCCTGTACGCGGCGAGCACACTCCCGGCCGCCCACGCCCGCGACCCGTTGACCCTGCTGGCACTGCGGATCAACGGCGAGGAGCTGTCCCCGGACCACGGTTACCCCTGCCGCCTCATCGCCCCGAGCCGGCCGGGCGTCCTGCAGACCAAATGGGTCGCCCGGCTTGAGGTGCTGGGGTGAGAATCGTCCGGCTGCTCCTGTTCGTGCTCGGTGCCGCCGTGGCGGCGTACGGCGGTTGGTTGCTCCTCCCCCAGCTCGACACCGCCCTGCCCTGGCTTGTCGGCGGCCCGCTGCTGCACGACCTCCTGGTGGCGCCACTCGTCGGGCTGGTCGGGCTGGCGCTGGGCCGGCTGGTGCCCGACCGGCGACGCCTGGCCTGGATCACCGCCGGGCTGCTGGCCAGCGCCACGCTGCTGCTGATCGCGGTGCCACTGCTGTGGCGACCGCCCTCGGCGCCGCCGAACCCCGGCCTACCGGACCGCGACTACCCCCTGGGGCTCACGATCGGGCTGGCCGCCGTCTGGGCCGTCATCGTGCTCGTGCTTGTCGCCGCCACAGTCGTCGGCCGGCGCGGCGCGAACCGTTCCTGAGTCGACAGCACCCGTCCCCGAGGAGAACGCACACATGTCAGAAGGCAACGCCCGCCCACCGATCGGCGTGATCGGCGGGTCCGGGTTCTACGAGTTCCTCGACGACGTCACCGAGGTCGCGGTCGACACACCGTACGGGCCGCCGAGCGACTCGCTGTCCGTCGGGAACGTCGCCGGGCGACCGGTGGTGTTCCTGCCCCGGCACGGACGTCGACACACCTTCCCCCCGCACCGCATCAACTACCGGGCCAACCTGTGGGCGCTGCGGGCGGCGGGCGTCCGTCAGGTGCTCGCACCGGGCGCGGTGGGCGGTCTGCGACCGGATCTGGGCCCCGGCACCCTCGTCGTACCGGACCAACTTGTCGACCGGACCAACGGCCGCGAGCAGACCTACTACGACGGACGGCGACGCACGGACGGGCAACTCCCCGGGGTGGTCCACGTGCCGTTCGCCGACCCCTACTGCCCGGTCGGACGGGCCACGGTCCTCGACGCCGCCCGCGCCGCCGACTGGCGACCGGTCGACGGCGGAACCATGGTCGTCATCGAGGGCCCCCGATTCTCCACCCGTGCCGAATCACGGTGGTACGGCCAGGCGGGCTGGTCGGTCGTCGGCATGACCGGCCACCCCGAGGCGGTGCTGGCCCGCGAGCTGGCGCTGTGCTACACCGCCCTGTCGCTGGTGACCGACCTCGACTCGGGCGTCGAGGTCGGGCACGGCGTGACCCAGCAGGAGGTGTTCACGGTCTTCGCGCGAAGCATCGACCGCCTGCGTCTGCTGCTCGGCGACGCGGTCCGGGCGTTGCCACCGGACCAGGCGGGCTGCCCGTGCGGCGAGGCGCTGTTCGGCACGGACACCGGCATCACGCTCCCCTGACGTCCGGGGCGGGGGGGGTCGACAGGGCCGCGCCGATGGCGGCCGTCGTAAGGGTTCCGAAAGGGTTCGCGACCGGTTCGACGGCTGCCGCGGCCGTACTCTGCGGGGGTGGGAAAATCGATCTTCCGGTCGCCGGTGGCCTGGGCCGCCCTCGTCTGCGCCGTCGTCGTGACGGCCCTGGCCCTCTTCTGGTTTCAGCCGTGGAAGCTGTTCACCGACACCTACGTCGACGAGGCGATCCCCGGCGCGGGGACGACGGCGGCCGTCCCCGCGCCGACCTTCGCGACCCCGGCCCCCACGACCCCGACCGTCCCGACCCTGGCCCCCGCGACCCCGGCCCCTTCGTCGAAGGCCACACCGGCGGCTAACGAGATCCTGGCCGCCGGGACGTTCGTCACCCACGAGCACCAGACGACCGGCAGTGCCGAGATCCACCGGCTCGCCAACGGGCGCCACCAACTCATCCTTCGCGACCTGAAGACGTCGAACGGGCCGGATCTGCGGGTGTGGCTGACCGACCAACCGGTCATCCGGGGCACGGCCGGCTGGCGCGTGTTCGACGACGGCGAGTGGGTCGAGCTGGCACGACTCAAGGGCAACAAGGGCAACCAGGTGTACGACCTACCGGCCTCGGTGGACCCCGGTGACTTCCAGAGCGTCTCCATCTGGTGCAAGCGGTTCTCGGTCTCCTTCGGCGCGGCCGACCTCAAGACCACCTGACCTGGCGGCGCTCGGCGGGGCCCTTACGGCCGGGTGGCCCCGCGGAACCCCGTCCAGCGCAGGTCACCCGACAGGTGGCTCTGGTCGTTGAACATGACGAGCGTGGGCGACAGGCCGGCCCGGTATTCGAGCACGGTGAGACCCGTGTTCGCGCTGTCCAGGCCGAGCCACCTGGTGGGCGGGGCCGCCAGCGCGTGCCGCACCAGCCACGCGATCGGGTACGCGTGCGTGACAAGCACCTCGTGCGAGTCGCGCTCCGGTGCCGTGGTGAACCGCGTCACCAGCGCATCCGCGGTGCGTCTGCCGGCCGCCGCCTCGGCCTCGTCGTAACCGTCGAAGAAGCCGGCCCAGGAGCGGGGCATCTCGTCCGGCGTCGGCACGTACGGCACGTGGTCGATGAGCTCGGCCGCCTCGGCGACCGGCACGTCCGGCAGGTGCTTGGCGATCTCGCGGGCGCTCGCGGCGGCACGCGGCAGCATCGAGTGCCACACCGCGTCGATCGGCAGGCCGGCGAGCCGCCGGCCGAGCAGGTCGGCCTGCCGGTATCCCGCGTCGGTGAGCTCGCCGAAGGCGTCCGCCGCGCCGTGTCGCGCCAGGTAGAGGTGTCGGGTGGCCACGACGCGAACCTACCGGCTTTCCGGTGCGGCACCGCGGGCGATCCCGAGCGTCGACAACAGGTCCTCGTGCAGCTCCATCCACACGGCGTGGCACGACGCGACACCAACCCCGGTCACCCACCGCCCATCCCCGGCGCGGGCACGTGTCAGCGCCGCGTCGAACCGGTCGGCGTAGCCGTCGAAGCGGGCCAGCGCGCCGGCGAGAACGCCGATCAGCCCGGTCAGTGCCGCGCCGATCGTGGTGAGCTCGTCCAGCACCCGGCCGTCCCACTGCGGGTCGCTGTGGTCGTTGGACGTCAACCGGTCACCCTCGGCGGGCCGCAACTGCCAGTCGGTGCAGGCCCGGACCAGCCGCCCGTTGAGGATCTCGAACTGCTTGTGGGCCTGCTCAACGGTGGCCCGCGCCCCGGTCTGGTCGAGCTCCTCGCCGAGCTTGCGGGAATCCTGTACACGGCCGCGATCGGTGAGCGTCCATCCGCTGGTGCCGGCGAACTCGACGTGTGTCACCCACCCGTACGCCTCGAAGTCCAACAGCAGCTCGGCGGCCGTCTCGAGGTCGACGCCGGTGCGGTCGGAGACGGCCGCGTCGTCGGCCACCCCGGCGACCCGCACGGCGTGCAGAACCGACAGGTCCGGTGCTGAGGCATGCGTCATGGTGATCAGCATTCCGACTCCCCCACCGGGCGTCAACGCGGCGCAGGCCCGGTACGCGTGGAAAATCTCGCCTTCCGGTCCGGATAGGCTCCCGGGAGCTGGAGGAGGCCCGTTGCTGATCGACCTGACCGACGCCGACCCCGCGACGTGCGGCGGCAAGGCCGCCACGCTCGCCCGGCTGCTGCGAGCGGGCCTGCCGGTCCCACCTGGTTTCGTGGTGCCGACCGCCGCTCACGCGCGGGCGGACGAGGGCCTGTCCACCGAGCTGATCGACGAGATCGCGCGGGCGCTGCCGCGGCTGGGCAACGGCTACCTCGCCGTGCGATCGTCGGCGACCAGCGAGGACACCGCCCGCGCCACCGCGGCGGGGCAGCACGACACCTTCCTGGGCGTGCGGGGCATCGATCAGGTGGCGGACGCCGTCCGCGGGTGCTGGTCGTCGGTGTGGTCCGAGCGGGCCGTGGAATATCGGCGTCGGCAGGGCGACACGCGGTCGCCGGCGGTCGCGGTGCTGGTGCAACGCCTGGTGGACGCGGACGTCGCCGGGGTGCTGTTCACCGGCGACGACATCCGGATCGAGGCGTCCTGGGGGTTGGGTGAGAGCGTCGTCGGCGGGCACGTCACCCCGGACTCCTGGACGGTCTCCGGTGGCGACATCACCCGCCGGTCGCTCGGTACGAAGGAGACCCGGATCGACCGCACTGTCACCCGCGAGGTGGACCAGGCCGACCGGGATCGCCTCTGCATCACCGACGACGAGGTCACCCGACTCGCTCAGCTCGGTCGGCAGGCAGCCGACCTGCTGGGCGGCCCGCAGGATGTCGAGTGGGCGATCGCCGACTCCCGGATCTGGATCCTCCAGTCGCGCCCGGTGACCAGCGCCCTCCCCGCCGCGCCCGGCGGCGACGAGAGCGCGGCCGACGGCGACGAGAACGCGGCCCGCACCGGTACGCCCGGAAGCCCTGGTCTCGCCACCGGGCCGGCGCGGGTGGTGCGCGGCCCCGACGACTTCGCCCGGGTGCGGCCCGGTGACGTCCTCGTGTGCCGCACCACGGATCCGGCCTGGACCCCACTGTTCGGCGTGGTCGCGGCGGTCGTCACCGAGACCGGCGGGCTCCTGTCGCACGCCGCGATCGTCGCCCGCGAGCTGGGCCTCCCGGCCGTCCTGGCGGTCCCGGACGCGATGACGGCCCTGCCCGACGGCGCGCCGGTGCGGGTGGACGGAAGCACCGGCCGGGTCGTCCTCCTGGATTCCTGACCTGGGGGACGACCGACGCCGGGCGGGCCGCTGGCACCGCCGCCGTGCCGGGCGGGCCGCTGTCACCGCCGGCCGCGCCGGGCAGGCCGCGGCGGCCGGCGGTGTGGGCGTGGCTACTCGGCCGGGGCCGGGAGCCGATGCCGGCGGATCAGCCGCTGCCCGATGAAGGTCCGCCAGACCCGGTCGGCGACCGTCGGTTCGACGATCCAGAGCCGGCGCTGCGCCTCGGCGAGGGTGAGCGGCGCGTGGAAGAGATCCAGGAACAGCCGGCTGCTGCGGTTGAGGGCGAACACCTGACCGTCGACGCGGCGGAACAGGTGCCGGTCCGCCGGCAGGTCGCCGGGGACGCCGTCCTGCTCGTCGGAGCGGATCCGCCGGTACGCCTCCCAGACCTGCTCGTCGTCGCGGTCCACGAACGAGCCGTTGGCGAGGAACTCGGTCTGGTCGTCGGTATCGTGGCGGACCCGGTCGTGGGCGAGGACGCCACGCACCGCCGTGCCGTAGCGGTCGTGGTAGAAGAACGTGTGCGGGGTGTCGGTGGCACCCAGCCACGGCCGGTGGTAGTGCCCGGGGTTGAGGCCGGCCTTGGCCTGCGCGATCTCGGCCTGCGCCGCCTCGGTGACCGGCTCGTCGAATTTGAGCATCCGGACGATGTCCGAGCCCTCCACCGGCCGTACGTTGGTGATGCCGAACCGGTCCGGCTCCTTGGCCACGATGGCGCCCGGGGTCAGCATGAAGTCGCCGAGCCCGCCGAGGGTCCACAGGTCCGGGTTGTCCCGCAGGAAGTTGACGCTGTCCAGCGCCTCCTCGCGGGTCTCGGTGGGGAACCCGGTGAAGCCCATCATCTGCACGCCGATGTTGGCCTTGGTCATCGCCATCATGGTGCGCCGCGCCTGCTCCGGCTTCGTGCCCTTGTCGATCAGGTCGAGGACCCGCTGGTTACCGGACTCGAAACCGACCGAGATGGCCACACAGCCACTGCGCCGCAGCAGCTCGCAGCGCTCGTCCGACCAGTACTTCTCCAGCCGGATCTCGGCACCCCAGCGGAAGTCCAGACCGCGCTCGACGACCCGTTCGGCGAAGCGCAGGATCGTCGCGGGAGCGAGCACGTCGACCGAGAAGTAGATGAACTTGGCGAACTTCGACAGCTCGGTGACGTCCGCGATCATGGTGTCCACCGTGTCCTGCCGCCACGGGCTGGTGGGGCCGTCGGTGTTCAGGCCATAGTCGCAGAACGTGCACTTGTTCCAGTAGCAGCCTCGGGTCGGCGAGTAGTAGACGAACCGTTCCGGGCTGAGATAGAGGTCCCACGGCAGGCCGGAGAAGTCCGGCACCGGTATCTGCGCCAGGCGTTCGTAGCGCAGGGGCAGCTGCCGCTGACGACCGTACTTCGGGTGCAGCCGGACGTTGGGGTGCCCGGCCGGCAGGGTGCCGGTCTGCACCGCGTCCAGGATCTCCGTGTACGCGCTCTCCCCCTCCCCGACCACGATGGCGTCGAAGTCGGCGAGCACCTGGAAGACGTACTCGGGTTTGCTGGCGCACTTCCAGACGTCGGAGATCTCGGTGCCACCCGCGATGAGGAAGACGTCCGGGCAGGCCCGCCGCACGAGTCGGGCGATCCAGAGTGCGAACGGCAACTGCCACTGGTAGGTGACGCTGATCCCGATCACCTGGTTTCCCCCGGCGGCCAGCCGGGGGATCAACACGTCCTCGTAGTACGGCTGGAAGGGCCGGTTGAGCCGGGCGAGCAGCGCCTCGTCGGTCAGCGCGGCCACCGAGCCAATCGAGATCATCGGCGGTGGGTGCAGCCGGAAGCCGGCGTGGAACTGCCCGGGGAACCCGACCGCGCCGAGCGCGTCCATCCAGGAGATCACGCCGTCGACGGCATCCTGGTAGTGCCGGTAGTCGTAGAACAGGGTCGGGTCCTGCAACACCCCGATCGACCGGCGCAGCCGCTCCGGATCGGGGTCGGGCAGGCCGAGCTGGTTCGCCCGGGCCATCAGCGCGTCCGGGCCGCTGAGGTCGTCGGTCGACAGCCGGGACAACTCCCGCCGCAGCCACTCGTACGCCGACGGGGTGTACGAGTGGTGGAACGCCTCGATGTTGGCGTCGATGATCTCCGCCGGTCGGTGCCCCTGTGCCCGGGCGTACGAGTCGAGGTAGTTCAGGGAGTGGTATCCCGAGGTGGGATCGGTCAGCGGGGGGTAGATCAGTGCCGCCTTCACCGTGCCGCTCATCGACGCCTCCTCAACCGATCCGGGCCGCGGAACCGGCCAGGGTGTCCTCCTGCGCCCGGGTGGCCACCGCCGGCAGTCGCGGGGCACCGAACGCCTTGACGTACGCGACGAGCGGTTCGGCCGCGTAACGGAACGCCGCCAGGTCGACGAAGCCCCGGTCCCACGCCGCCGCCTCCAGCTCGTCGACGGCACAGCCCCACAACCTCGCGAAGTACGTGTCGACGACCTCGGTGCGGAAGTGCAGCCGACCACCCGGGCGGCGGAGCCCCGTCGTACGGGGCACGAGCGTGTCGTTCAGCGACGCCGCGGTGGCCGCGACCTGTCGCGCCGCGGCGAGCAGCGCGGGGGTACGCAGCGGCGCCGCGACCATCCACAGCGCCAGGCTGCGGTACGGCGTGGTGCCGAACGCCCGCACCAGCACCCGCAGCACCGCCTCGTGCGCGTCGAGACCCCGTTCGGAGTCGGTCAGCCAGTCCCACCCGGTCGGCGGCGCGGCGCAGAGCCCTCGCCGGCGGGCCACCTCGCGGGCGTGGTCCTCGACCATGGGGTCGGCGATGTCGACCTCGGCGAGCCCGGCCAGCACCCCCCGCCGGTGCCAGGCGGGCGACTCGGGGTGCAACAGCATCAGCACCGCGGCGGCTTCCCGGTCGCTGACCCACTGCCCGCCGACCGATCCTCCGGCGAACCGCGACCGCCAGCTGTCGAGGAAGCGGGTGTGCAGGTTGTCGATCGGCTGGTCGTCGGCGTGTGCCGGGCACAGCTCGGGCGCGTTGTCCGCCGCCATCGACAGCAGCAGCCGCGCGTCGGCGCCCTTGGCGTCGCCGGGGTCCCGCCGGCGCCACGTCAGGAACCGGTCCAGCACCGCCGCCGCCTCGGGTGGCGCGCTGCGCTCCAGTGCCCGGTACGACCGCCGCCGGAAGGGCAGGTCCCGGCCGATGTCCAGCAGCCGGACCGCCTCGGCGTCGCTGAGCACGCCGGCCGCGACGGCGCGACGCAGCTCGATCCGGATGTTCACCAGCGGGACGCTCATCGCGCGGTGGCCCTCCTCGGCGGGCCCGTGCACCACCGCCACCTCGTCGTCGCCCGTGACGACCCCGTCACGGTAGAGCTGGAACACCTCGCCCACGCCACGCATCCCGAACGGCCACAGCTCGGCGGCGCGCAGCGCGCCCATGCTGGCGGCGCCGGCCACTGTCACGCCACGGTCGAGCAGGTCGAGGATCTCCCGGTGGCGCACCGGCGGGTGTTGCAGGAAGAACCCGTCGATGACGAGGACCCGGTCGCCGGGGCCGACGTCCAGGCGGAGCAGGTCGCCGTGCGCTACGGGTGGCAGCACCACCGCGTCGGGCAGCAGCCGACCGACCTCGTCGGTCGGCAGGCTCGGACCGATGAAGACGACGTCAGTCACGGGGCACTCCCGGTCGGATACTCAGGGCCCGCTCGTCGAACATCCGCAGGCCGGGGGCGAACACCTTGCTCACCGGAATACCGATGTCGTCGTGCGTCAGGTCGACGCTGAACGGTTCGACGCCGGTGACCCGCTGCACCCGCGACGCCAGCTCGCGCAGCACCTGGGTCACGTCGCCCACGGGTGGCGAGTCCCGACGGATCGGCCGGACGGGCCGGTCGACGGTGGGTGGCGGCACCGGCGGCGCGCCGACGTCGTGGTAGGCGGTGGCGTCGATGTCGTCCCGGGCTCCGGAGACCATGACCAGCCGCGACTGGGCCGCCTCCGACATGGCCCGACCGACGGCGATCTCCGGGTCGACGTGGCAGCCGAAGCCGCCGAAGGTGACCGGCAGGTCCTCGGACCAGATCGAGGCGGCGTAGCACGGCACGCCGACGGCGTTGGTGATGTCGCAGACCTCCACCCAGCAACCGGCCCGCAGCAGCGCCTCGTGCACGGTGCGGGTCATCGCGTTGGTGGCGGTGCCCGGGTCGGCGTAGGTGCGCTCGGCCAACGGCGAGGTGCAGTACGGGGCGATGCAGTCGCGTTCGACGACCTCCAGCAGGGCGTGCAGGCTGGCCTCGGCGAAGGTGTTCCCGGTGGCCAGCCCGTTGCTGCTGGGGGTGAACAGGGCGCGGTCCCAGCCGCGCCGGATGGTGAAGTCGAGTTCGATGGTGGCGCGGGGCACCAGGCACCGCGCACCGGTCACCAGGCCACGGCCGGCGACCCAGTCGAGTTCGACGGCGGGGGTCAGGGGTGACCGTTCCGCCAGGTGCAGCCACCGCACGTCGTACGGCAGGTCGAGCGCCTCGGCCGGGGACCGGACGACGGTCCCCGGCCGGAGGTTCTCGGCATGCCAGGACTCAATGCTCTCCATGACCGCGCTGACCCGGGCCTGCGTCGCCGTGGCGCCGGTGCCGACGCTCACCGCCATGGTGGCTCCGACCGGCCGGTAGGCGACGTGCACCGGTAGGCCGATCTCGTCGAGCCGGGTGATGTCGGCGACCCGGGTGATCCGGAAGCGGTCGAGCATGCCACCGATCCGTGCCCAGGTCTGCTCCACGGTGGCCGTCCGGTAGGTGCCGGATCGGAACGCGATGCTTTCGGTCGTGTCAGTCATTGAGGCTCCCGGCGGGGGGTCAGGAACTCAGAGGATGAGGACGGCGATGATGTTGACGTTGTTGTCGGCGATCGGGGCCACACCGCCGGCGACCGTCTCCAACTCGGCCTCGGTCAGCTCGTTGAGGTCGACCAGCGGCACCTCGGGCACGTGCAGCACGTGCAGGCCGGGCGTGCCGGCCCAGTCGGCGACGATCTGGTCCTTGGTGTAGAGCGTGGCGGGCTGGGCGCGGTCGACCTCGACCCGGGAACCGGCGGCGACCGGCAGGCCGGCGGCCGTCGCGTAGCCGGTCGGGTCGGCGAGGAGGCGCTGCAGTTCGTCGTCGCTGCGCCACACCGCGGTGACCAGTTCCGAGTACTTGGTCACGAACCTCGCGCCATATTCCTGGTCGTCGTTGCTCATCGTTCGGTCCTTTCCTCGGGATCACTGAGGCGTTTATCGCTGTGGCGAGAACGTTACGAAGATCGAGGTTCGACAATCAATGACTGCCATCAGAATCTGCCGCGCCGACCGGTGGGCGGCAGACATCGGTGTCAGGTGCAGCAGCACGGGCAGCAGCAGGCACAGCTGGGGTCCAGGCCGGCGACGACGCTGTCCAGCTCGTCCTCGGCCAGCTCCGCCTGGGCCACCGGCTGCAACGACGGCACGAACAGCACGAACGTGCCGGTGGTCCCCGCCGACCGCCACGACTCGACCTGCGCCTCCAGGTCCGGATCGGCGTCGGCGACATCGCGGACCACCCGGACCTGCACGTCCTCGGACAGATGCAAGCCGTAGCCGGCGAGGAACCCCCGCGGGTCCCGGTCGAGCGCCTGCTCCTTGACCGGGTCGGCCCAGACGTCGGCGACCAGCCGGCTGTACGCGGCCACGAAGACCGCTCGATCGACAGGTGTCACACCCTTGCTCCCTTCGACGGTCGACCGCCGGCGGCGGCGACAGGCAGCGCGGGAGGTTCCGGGCCGCCGATTTCGCTTCATCGTGGGCCACCGGCGGATCCGGTCCGCGCAAAGAGTGGGAATTTCATCGAATGTGGCCGCGAAAAGGTCGCGCTGCGGCGAAAGCCGGGTAATTGGGAATCGGCGGCAGGCGGCGGCGAGCGATTCTAATGATTGTGACCACTGTGGACAAGTAGTAATTCCTCGCCTGTCACCCGCGCGGCTTTCGCACCTACGCTGCGATCGGCGGACCGCCTCGGAGTGACAGCGGTTCGACGGGGTGCCGTGTTCCGTCACCGAGTGCTGCCGGAGGCCATCGTGACCATCGACCAGGTGACGACGACGCCCGGCGGCCCAGCCGGGTACAGCGTGGAGGAACTCGCCCGCAAGGTGGGGATGTCGCCGCGCAACATCCGGGCCCACCAGGCCCGGCGGCTGCTGCCCCCGCCGGTGCGGCGCGGCCGGACGGCCCTCTACGACGACTCCCACGTCCGCCGACTGGACGCGATCCTCGCCCTCCAGCGGCAGGGCTTCAACCTGGTGTCCATCGAGGCGATGCTGGGGGTCCGGGCCAGTGACGAGGCGCCCGACGGGCTGACCGCGATGTTGCAACGCCTGACCGCCGACCGTCCCGCGCTGGCCCACGCGCTGACCCGGCACGGGGTGATCGGCCGGACCACCGACGGCACCGTCCGCACCGTCCGGCCACGACCGCTGCGCGCCGCCCTGGACCTGCATCGGGTACGCGTGGGCACGGTGCCGGCACTGCAGACCCTCAGCGAGGTGCTGGACAGCCTGCGACCGGTGGCCGACGAGTTGGTCGCCGCCGTCACCGCCCGCCTGCTGACCCTCGCTCCGGAGCTGGTCCGCAGCGACGCCCGGTCGTCCTGGGCCGAACTCGACCGGGAGACCCTGCTGCTGACCCAGGGCGTGGTCAACGTGCTCACCGAGGCGTTCCGGCTCGCCGTGGAGAACCAGTCGGAGGCGCACGTCGCCGAGTTGCTGGAGAACCACCTCGACACGGACGTGTGCCTGGAGGACAGCACGGTCATCGACAACGGCTGACCGTCAGCTCGTCGCGGGCTGCCCGTCCGCGTGCCGGCTCGGCACCACGGCGTCGGGCCGCTCCGGTTCGGTCAGCAGCTGCCGTCGCGCCAGCCGGTGGAACAGCCCGTCCGAGTCACCCATCAACTCGTCGAAGGTCCCCCGCTGGACGATCCGCCCCGCGTCGAGGACCACGATGGTGTCCGCCGTACGCACCGTGGACAACCGGTGGGCGATGACCACCCGGGTGGCGGCCAGGGCCGCGGTGCTGCGGCTGACCACCTCCTGGGTCCGGTTGTCCAGCGCGCTCGTCGCCTCGTCGAGGTAGATGATCCGGGGCAGGGGCGCCAACGCGCGGGCGATCAGCACCCGCTGGCGCTGCCCGACGGAGAGCGTGCCGCCGCCGAACGGCACCATCGTGCTCATCCCCATCGGCAGTGCCTCCAGGTCGTCGGCGAGGCCGGCCATCCGCGCCGCCTCCCAGACCTGGTCCAGTCCGAAGCTGCCGGCGCCACAGATGTTGTCGCGTACCGAGCCGGCGAAGAGCTGGCCATCCTGCAGGACCACCCCGCACTGCCGGCGGACCGCGTGGACGTCGAGTTCGGAGAGGTCCTGACCGTCGTAGAGCACCGCGCCCTGCTGTTGGCGTTCGAAGCCGAGCAGCAGCCGCAGCAGTGTGGATTTTCCGCAGCCACTCGGACCGACGATGGCGACGAACTCACCCGGGCGGACGTGCAGGTCGATGTCGACGAGCACCGGTGGCTCGTCCGGCTGGTAGGCGAAGGTGAGCCGGTGCAGCGCGACCTCGCCGCGCAACTCACCCGGGTCCACCCGGTCCGGCCGCGCCTCGGGTTCGGCGCGCAGGATCTCCCGCAGGCTGCCCAGCCGGGGCACCGCCGCGATCACCTCCACCCCGGCCGACACCAGCACCAGCAGCGCGCCGAGCAGCATCGCGAAGCCGACGTTGAGGATGAAGAAGTCGGCCGGCGCGACCCGACCGGCGAGCGGTCCCATCAGCACGGCGAACAGGACGAGCTGACCCGCGATCGGCAGCACCGTGCCGAAGGCGACCAGGCCCGCCTGGCTCTGCCGGACCCGTTGCAGCGACGCGCGGGCCGTCGCGGCCACCTCCGACCAGCGCGCGTGCGCCCGGGTCTCGGCGGCGGCCAGTTTGATCTTCACGATGCCGCCGAGCAACTGGTTGGTCATCGCCGCCGCCCGGTGCTCGGCGGGCAGCGCGGACCGTTGCTGACGGACGATCAGGACGGCGAACGCGCCGAAGGTCAGCATGGTGACCGCGACGATCCCCGCCCCCCACAGCCCGAGCACGGGCTCGACGAACAGGAGCATGCCGAGGGTCACCGCGACGGTCGCGGCCGCCGAGACCAACTGCGGCAGCAACGCGCTCAGTGCCTCACCGACGAACGAGATCCCCAACATCGAGTTGGCGATCTCACCGCTGCTGCGACCGGTGAAGAACCGGGCCGGCAGCCGCATGAGCCGGTCCCAGATCGCCAACTGCGCGCCGGACTGCAACCGGCCGTCCAGGCGCAGCAGACGCAGATTTTGCACCACGCCGACCAGCCCCGCGACCACCGCCGCGCTGAGCATCAGCGCGACGAAGCCGATCAAGCCGTTCACCTCGCCCTGCCGGGCCAACTGGCCGAGCACCTCGCCGGTGGCCAGCGGCACACCCAGGCCCAGCAGTGCCACGCAGGTGGCGGCGAACAGCAGACCCCGCACGTCGCGGGACGCACCGACCAGCCCGGCCCGCAGCAGGTGGCGCATCCGCGCGGTCGGCGGTAGCGGCGCCTGCACCTCGGTCGCCTCGGCGGCGAACGTCGCGGCCACCGTCGCGTCGATCGCAGCGTGGGCGCGGGTGTCCGGGTCGACGTGGTGGTACCGGCCACGGCGGAACACCAGCGGCACCGCGACCGCGTGCTCCGGATCGGCACCGCCCCGCCACCCCACCAGCGGCCCCAGGTCCCGCCGCCACCAGCGCTCCGGCAGCCGCACCTCGCGCAGGAACAGGCTGGACGCCCGGGTCACCGCGTGCACCGCCGCCCGGTCGTCCAGCGGCGCGCGACTGCGGTCGGCTGGCTCGTTGATCGGGCTGCCCATCCCCTCGGTGACCACCCGGAGCACCGAGGCCGCCCGCCCGTACCTGTCGAAGCCGGCCTCGGTGTCCGGAACCGGCACCGCACCGCCGGCGCCAATCACCCCAATCGACCGGCGGGCCGCCGCGGCGAGCACCGCCGCGTCGGTCTGCCGGCGACGCCGCACGGCGCTCAGCAGGGCCGCGTCGGCCTCCTCGATCCGGGTCTCCACCATCCGCAACAGCCGGGCCACGTGCTGGTCGACGGCCGAGCGGAGCTGCCCGTTGACCAGCAGGTCCCAGCTGCCGTGGCTCTCCACCGCGCACGGCGACTCGGCCACCACCCAGTCCCGCTCGGCGACCAGCAGCAACTCCCGCTCCCCGGACATCTCCGCCGGGCCACCGTCGTTGCGGCGCAACTGCCCACCGGCGCTGCGCAGCCACCAGGCGCCGCCGGTGGAGGTGAGGGCACTCCCCTGCGCCAACGAGATGATCTCCCGTCCACGCAGGGTGGACGCCTCCCGGGGCGCCTGCCCGCGGCGCAGCGCGTCGGCGATGGTGACAAGCACCAGGTCCACCGCGGCGACCAGCTCCGTCGCGGCGGTCCGGGCCCGCAGCGTCGCCCCCTCGTCCGGCACGCGGCCGAGCCGGACGTGCCGCTCCAGCAGGGACAGGTGCCGCCGGGACAGGCCGCGCAACTCCGTGTCGGGCAGCGGCACCAGGATCAACTGCCACGCACCGATCGCGGTGGACGTCGGCACCAGGCCACCGGCCGGCAGCCGGGCCACATGGTGCCGCCGCGAGGGGCTCATCCCGGCCCGACGCACCGCGAACAGGTCGGCCTCGCCCCCGGTCACCAGCCAGCCGGCCACCGGGCCGTCCAGGCGGCAGACCTGGCGTACGCCGTCCGCGCAGAAGCCGATCAGGCCGCCGGCCGGGAAGTCCTGCACCGCGCCACTCATCAGCGTCTCCTCGGATCGTCGTGGTCAGTGGTCCCGGACCAGGCGCGCGTACGCCCCGTCCTGGGCGACCAGTTGCTCGTGGGTGCCCCGCTCGACCTCCCGACCGCCGTCCAGCACGACGATCAGGTCACAGTCGCGGACCGTGGACAGCCGGTGGGCCACGATCAGGCAGGTCGCCCCCCGCCGGCGCAGGTGCCTGTCGATCCGGCGTTCGGTCTCGGCGTCCAGCGCACTGGTGGCCTCGTCCAGCACCAGCACCCGGGGGTTGCGCACGAGCGCTCGGGCAATCTCCAACCGCTGCCGCTGGCCGCCGGAGAAGTTGCGGGCGTTCTCCCGCACCGGGCTGCCCAGGCCACCCGGACGCGCCGCCACCTCGTCGTAGAGGCACGCGTCGGTGAGCGCGCCGACGACGTCCTCGTCGGCGACGGTGAGGTCCCACATGGTGACGTTGTCGCGGACCGTCCCCTCGAACAGCCGTTGGTCCTGGTCCACCATGGCGACGGTGGCCGCCCACAGGCCGTCGTCGGCCGCCGTCCGCTCGACGCCGTCCACGGTGACCCGGCCGGTCCAGGGACGGTAGAGCCCGGCGACCAGCCGACCCACCGTCGACTTGCCGCTGCCCGACCGCCCGACGAGCGCCACCCGGGCACCCGGCGGCAGGTCCAGGCTGAAATTCTCCAGCAGCGGACGGCCCAGCGGGTTGTAGCCGAAGGTCACCTCCTCGATGCGCAGGTGCCCCTCCATCGGGGTCATCGGCTGGGCGGGTCGGTCCGGGGCTACCGGCAGCGGATACCGCTCCACGTCCCGCAGCCGGTTCAGGTCGGCGCTCATGTCCTGCAACCGCGAGCCCAGCGCGGTCAGATTGCCCAACGGCCGGTTCATGGCTGCGGCCAGGCTCTGCATGCCGACCAGCACGCCGACGCTCATCGCCTCCGCCACGACCTGCCGGCTGCCCAACCCCAGCAGCACCGCGGTGGTCCCCGAGGCCAGCAGCGCCGGCAGGACCGAGAGCACCGCCGTGGGTACCCCCAGCCGCTGCTGTCGCGTCGCGACGGTGGCGTGGCGCGCCGCGAACCGGGCCACGGCGCGTTCCTCCTCACCGCCGGCCTTCACCGTCTCGATCATCTGGACCGTGGTGTACACGGTGGTCACCAGCTTGCTGCGGTCCGCCTGGAGGCCGGCGACGGCTGTCGACCGGGTCGAGGCGACGTAACGGAGCACGCTGACGTTCAGCCCGGCGAGCACCACCGCGCACAGTCCGAGCAGCAGGTCGTACTGGCAGAGCAGTGCCCCGTACGCCAGCACCAGGCCGGTGTCCACCACCGTGGTGGCCGTCCGGCGGGTGAGCACCTCGGCGACCACCTCGTTGCCGCGGACCCGCTGGCTGAGGTCGGCGGCCTGCCGCTGGTCGAAGAAGGTCGGCGGCAGCCGCAGCAGATGTCGGAAGAACCGGGCGGCGCTGGCGAGGGCCAGCGCCGTCTCCGCGCGTACGGTCAGGCGTTGCTGAAGCAGGCTGGCCAGGAAGGTCAGCACGGTGGCCACCGCCACCGCCGCCACCAGGCCGGCGAACGCGGCCCGATCCTCCTGCAGCAGCACCCGGTCGACGAAGACCTTGGCCATCACCGGGATGGTCAGACCGACCACGGCGATCAGGAGGCCGAGCAGCAGCATCTGCGCGATCGCCGAGCCCGGGCCGCGCCACCGCTCGGCCAGCGCCCGCACCAGCCGGTAGCGGGTGCCGCCGGGCCGGAACTCCGGGCCGGGCTCCATGGTGAGCGCGACGCCGGTGAACGCGCCGTCGAACTCCTCCCAGCTCACCGCGCGGGGGCCGGTGGCCGGATCGTTGATGAAGACCTTGCGGCCCAGCCCCTCCAGCACCACGAAGTGCTCGAAGCGCCAGAACAGCACCGCCGGCAGCGCCACGGTGGCCAAGTCGGCCAGGTCCATCTGGAAACCCTTGGCCACCATCCCGTACCGGCGGGCGCCCTTGAGCACGGTGGCCGCGGTGGAGCCGTCCCGGCTCACCCCGCACACCCGGCGCAACTCCTCCAGGGGCACGTGCCGACCGTGGTGCGCGAGCAGGATGCCCAGCGCGGCGGCACCACACTCCACCGCCTCCATCTGGATCAGGGTGGGCGTGCGGACCCGTCGACGCCGGATCCGCGGGATCTCCGGCACGCCGCTGACGGCGGTCGTCGGCGCGCTCATCGGCGCAGCAACCAGTCGATCGGGTGTTCCCGGTCCACGGTGAACCAGGCGGTGACCTCGCTCGCCGAGTTGAGCTGGAACGGCGGCGGGGACTTGGTCCAGCGCAGGCCCCCCGGTGCGACCGGGTCGGGCTCCAGGGCGACTGTCACCCGCACCACGCTGCCCCGGGCGAGCAGCCGCCGGACGTCCGGCCCGGTGCCCAGGAAGGCGCGCAGCGACGCCTCGGTCTCCGGGAACGCGCCGACCGTGGTCACCTGGCCGGCCAGGGTGCCGAACACGTTGCGCGGCGCGGCCGCGGCGGCCACCTCGACGGACACGCCGGGTTGCAGCAGCGGCGCGGCGACGGCGGGGGCGTAGACGACGGCCTGCAACGCGTCCCCGGCGGTGTCGAGCCGTTCCAGGTCGGCCAGGTGCGTGCCCGGGGTGACGATCTCGCCCTCGGAGACCAGCCAGGCGACCACGTACGCGTCACCCGGCGCGGTCTCCACCCGCACCCTGCCGTCCGCCGTGCGCAGACTGTAGAGGGGGGTGCCCTTCGGCACCCGCTGGTGCGGTGCCGCCCACACCTTGGTGACCTGACCGCTCTCCAGCGCGTCGAGGGCGGAGATCCCGTTCGAGTGGATCAGCACCCCGGCCGCCTCCACGGTCCGGGGGACCACCGTGCGCACCGACCAGACACCCGCGGCGACCACGACGATGACCAGCGCGGTGGTGGCCAGCCAGTTCGGCACCGTGGTCAGCCGGACCGCCCGGTCCAGTTGCTCGGGCGCCTCCAACTGGCGCAGGGCCTGCCGCCGGAACTTCATGGCCGGCCCCCCGCCCCGGCCGGGCCGGTGGCGCAGCGCGAGCCGAGCAGGAAGTCGGCCACGCTCGGCTCGACAAGCGGGTCGATCCCGGACAACTCGGCGAAGGCCTGGGAGTCTCCGGCACCGAGGGCGCACGGCGCCAACCCCATGGCGGTGGCGACGAGATACATCTGCTGGGTCAGCACACCCGCGTCCTTGAGAATCATGGCGTAGCTCATCCCTTCGTACTTCCACATGAGCCGCTGCACCCGGGCGGTGACCACCAGGACCGTCTGCGGCGGCCGGGGCAGGGCGCCGGCCGCCCGGGCGTACGCCAGCAGCCGGTCGGCGGCCGGGCCCCAGCCGGCGACCGGCTCCAGCCGGTGCCCGACCGCGTCGTAGTGATAAAGCCCGGGATCCAGCCCGGCGCAGCGCGCGACCAGGGGATAGATCTCCAGCTCGTAGACCCCGCCGCCGCCCGGGTAGGGCCGCTGGCCGACCTCCTGCCCGCCGGCCTCGCCGACGGCGCTGGTGTGCTGCGACCGGTGCAGGAACTCGGCCAGCCGTTCCAGGGGCAGCGGCGCGGCGTCGTCGTGTTCCCGCACACTGCGCCGGTCCGTGACGACCTGACTGAACGCGGGATCCGCCTTGGCGATCGTCGCCAGGTCCGGCAGCGGCAGCTCGACAGCCCGGCCCCCGTCGTACGGGCGGCGCAGCGGTTGCGGCGCGAAGCGCTCGCGCATCCGGTAGGTGCCACCCACCGGCAGCGCGTGTCGACCGGCCCGGGAGCGGTGGTGCAGCCGCAACTCCTCCGGCGACCAGTAGGCCAGCGGCGCGTCGTCGCACTCCGCCTCGAACTCGGCGTCGGTGACCAGGATCCGGGCGGTGGCCAACTCGTCGAGCACCCGGCCGGCAGCCGCCGCCGACACGCCGAGCGTGCGGGCCACCGCGTCGGGTCCGACACCCGGCGCGGCGGCGGCGAGCACCGCGCCGAGGGCGGCGTCGGCGCAGCCGACAACGAGGGTGCTCAGCGGTGACGCGGCCACCAGCATGCCCCGTTCGTGCTGGAGGGCGGCGAAGCGGGAGAGCCGGTAGCGGACCCCGGGTGTGTGCGGGCGGCTCTCCGGCTGACTGCCCCGACCGAGGCCGGTGGGCACCAGGTCGAGCAGCGGCCGGTCGTCGACCTGCAGGCGGCGCTCCAGCCAGGAGTGGGCGAGCAACCGACGCAGCAGCAACTGCGCGGGCAGTACCCGGCTCTCCCCCTCCAGCCCGCTGATCAGCCGACCGACCTCGACGTCGTTGACCCAGTCGGCGGCGAGCCGCAGCAGCAGCGCCCGCCGGCCCATGCCCGGTTGCTCCAGGGTGAGCTGGAAGCGGGTCTGGCGCAGGGTCAGCGAGCCGTCCTCACCGAGCCGCAGTTCGGCGTCCCGGCGCAGCCGGTACGACTCCTGCACCGGCGGACCGCTGACGGTGCCGCTCACGGCGACCGCCGACCGACCGGATCCACCATGCCTGTCATCTGCGTATCCCTCACTAGAAGAAGACGTTCAGCGGATTGGCCGACGTCTCGTCGGCGGCCAGCGGGCCCCGGCCGAGGCGGGCCGGCACGTCCCACAGCCGGCCGGGCCCGAGTCGGCGCCAGAAGTGCCGCAGCCCCGGCACGACGACCTTCACCACCGCCAGGTCGACGTCCGGACGGGACTGGTCGACGACGATGACCTCCAGGCCGGCCCGCTCCGCCCGGCGTACGCACCGGCGCACGTCGTCGCCGACATCGCCGGTGGTCAGCGCCGGGTGGTCCGCGGCGGTGCTGGCCGGCCGGGTGGGATCCGGGGCCAGCCACGGCTGGTCGGCCACCCGCACGGTGGTGAACCAGCGCGCGGTGTCCGGATCGTCGGCGCCGTACCGGTTGCGGGTGGAGGTGGGTCCGGCGACGGCGGGCAGGAACTGGTTCACCTCGGTGAGCGCCCGGGTCAGCGCGACCCGCGCGTCCAGGTGCGCGCCGAAGCCGACCAGGACGTCCTCCGGCCCCGCGTCGACCCGCCGGGACACCGCGGCGAACGTGGGTACGCCGAGGTCGGCGGTCAGGTCGAGGGCCCACAGCTCGCGGCCCAGGGCGGTGGCGTGGTGGTCGACGCAGGCGGCGGTCCACGGGTCGGCGAACGAGGCGAGGTCCACCCCGGGCATCCGGGAACGGTGGTACCACCACAGGGCCACGCTGTCGCGCTCCACGAGTTCGCAGAAGCCCTGCAGGATCGCCTCGGACCGGGTGCCGCCGGCCGCGCAGCCGTTCGAGTCGGCCGAGCACACCCCCAGCCCGGTCAGCTCCGGATGCCCGTACCAGCAGTGCGCGGCGGGCAACTCGCGCGGCGCCTGCCGGGTCAGCGACCAACCGGTGGTCCAGTCCAGCTCCACCTCGTCGGGCAGCGGGCGGGGAACGCGGTGCAGGTGGCCCAGGTCGCGGTTGAGCCGATCCCGGTCGGCGTACTGGCGTTCCGAGAACAGCAGCAACTCCCGCAGGTGGACCGCGCGGTCCGGACCGAGTTGCCGGTAGGTCGCCCGGTGCACGGGGCGGTCGCCGCGCCACACGCCGCAGTAGCGCTCCACCGCCTCGCCGACCGCGCTCATCCGGGCCTGCAGGTCGGTGCGGCCCTTGCCGCCGCTCTGCCCGCGCAGGTTGCGGCGCAACGCGGCGAGTTGGCGGGGCTGGGCGAAGTTGTGCCCGGCCGAGTAGGTGTGGGTGACGCCGTTGTCGGTCGCCTCCAGCGGTGTCAGCCGGCTCACCACGCCCAGGTACCGGCTGACGTGGTGCGCGAGCGCGGCGTACGCCTCGGCGGGTTCCCGGGTGCGGGAGTCCCCACCCCGACTGGGCTGGGTGCCGCTGGGTGGCAGGTCGATGCGGGGCTCGGCCTTACCGACGAGGTCCGGGTCGCCGCAGGCGGGGCACTGCGGCTGGCGTACCAGTTGGTGGCTCTCCGTGCTCAGGTCCCGGGTGTCCAGGGCGACCATCCGGCCGGTGAGGCGGGGTGACGTGCCCCGGACGGCCAGCACGGCGAGTTCGGCGGCGAGCAGCCCGGCGGCCGTGGTGGCCAGTCCGGGCAGGACCGCGCGGCCGGGCTGCGGTAGCGGATCCGTCAGGTCCTGCCCGTCGAGGAAGGCGTTCACCTGTTCGTTCTCCTGCCACCGTTGCCGCAGGCAGGCCCAACAGCCGGTGCGGCCCGGCACGAGGTGCGGGCCGAGGAAGACGACGTTGCCGTGTGGCCGGGCCAGGGTCCAGGCGCGATCGGCGGCCAGGTGGCGGTCGTTGATCAGGGCCAGCCGGGGGTCGAGCATCGACGACGGCAGCACCAGCACCTGGGTGCTCGGGTCGGGGTCTGTCGCGTCCGGCCCGACCACCGTCACGGCGAGCCCGAGGGCGCGCAGCGCGTCGGCGGTCTCGGCCACCCGGGGCGCCCCGAGGTCCACGATGGTCACCGGGCCGCCGGCCATCCACCGCTGTCCGGCCTCGGGCGGGACACCCCGGGCGTCCCAGCCGGCGGCCTCGGCCGGCGACGTGTGCGCCGGCCCGGACACCAGCAGGCCGTGGTCGCGCAGCCGGGCGAGGGCGGCGGCGACGGCGGCGACCGGGTGGCGGGTGGCCAGCCGGGCCACCACGTCGGCCAGCGGCGCGGCGCCGTCGAGCTGGCCGGCCAGGTCCGCGGTCACCGGGTCGTCGATGAGGAGGCTGCGGGTCTCCCCCAGCACCACGAGCGGGCCGTCGGGCAGCCGCACCGGCACGTAGTCGGATCGGAAGCGCGGACGCCACATGGTTCCTCCCGGGCCTGGTGGCCGGACCGCGGCACCGCCGGCCCCGCCGGCGATCACGGCTGCTGCCATCGTCGCGGTCGGTGGCGTCCGATCCGAGTGATGCCACCGGTTTCTGCCGTCGGCGGCACGGTGGACGCTCGACGGCCGGGTCAGCCGGCGGTGACGGTCAACGCGCTGTCGTTGAGCCCCAGCACCGTCGTGCCGCTGGTCTGCGCCGGCACGAGCAGCACGAAGGTCTCCACCCGGGTGACCCGGATCGACTTCCCCCGGATCGGGGTGCGGTGACCGGTGGCGATCAGGTCGGGGCTCTGCGGCACCATCTGGACGGTGGCCGGGCCGCCGGGCGCCGGGCGCAGCGTGTCGGTGGCGTGGATGGTCAGGAAGGTCAGCGTGCCGGTCGGCACCGCGACGGCGCAGTCCGACCACTCCGCCTTGTCCATCGTCCGCCGCACCGCCGCGCCGGCCCCGGCGAGCTGCTGCCCGTAGACCTCCCAACCGCCGGCGAACTGGCCGTCGAGCAGCGGGCTCGACGCGACCAGGGCCCGGTTGCCCGTCGTGGACCCGATGCTGCGGGCGAACACCTCGGCTTCGAGGGCCCGGCGGCTGGTCTCGTCCAGGGCGGTGCCGCCGGCCGTGGCTGGGCGGCCGTCGATGCTCCGGGCGACCACCAGCGACGGTTGGGTGACCTGCACGTTGTGGCTGAGCTGCCACTGGTTGTCGGCACCGCGCACGAACTGGCTGACGTCGGTGGGGGCCAGCTCCGAGCCGCTCAGTCGGAGAGTGGCCGTGACGAGGAAGCAGGTCGGGTCGCCGGGCGGCACCGCGAAGGCCGGGTTGATGTGCTGGAAGGACGGTTGTGGACGCTGGTTGTAGGCGGCCCGGCGCACCGCGGCGATGCTGAGGTCCAGCGAGGGCGAGACCTCCTGGGCCCGCAGCGCCTCGACGTCACCGGCCACCGAGGCGGCGGAGTCGGCCTGGTCGAAGGCGGTGAGCACCAGGGCGGCCCGGTCCCGACCGAAGGCGGCCGAACCCTGGGGTGCGGGGGTCGCCGCGTCCACCGGCTCGCCACCACAGCCGGCCAGCACGAGCAGCGCCAGCACGGCGGCGCCGATCGGCGTGGCCGGCACCGGCGCGGTGGGGGTACGCGGGCTCCTGACGGATCTTCTGCCCAGCATCTCGTCCTCCATCCACCACCGGTGCACGGGAGTCGCGCCCGATGCAGTCGAGTATGTGAGCGGCGCTCGGGCCACGACGGCGGCGGCGCGGCCTCGTGCTGCCCGCCCCGTCGACGTTGCACCGAACGACGTCATCCGGCCCGGGTCGCGGTCACCGATCGGTGTCATCGAGCCGAGCGACCCAGGCGACCAGAGCCGATCGGGAGGCGACGCCCGCCTTGCGGTAGATGCGGGTCAGGTGCGCCTCCACCGTGCGGGGGCTGATGTTCAGCTGCCGCCCGATCAGTCGGCTGGTGGCCCCGGTGGCTGCCAGCCGGGCGATGTGCCACTCCCGGTCGGTCAGGGCGGCGACCTCGCGCGGGCCGACCGGGCGGGCCAGTCGCAGGGCGACCCGTTCCGTCCCGCACCACCCGGCCAGCTCCAGCGCCCGGCGGCGGGCCCGCGCCGCCGGGCCGGTCTGCTCCGCGGCCTCTGCCGCCCGGGCCAGGGAGGCCAGCGCGAGGCTGCGCCGGAGCACCATCCCGCCGGCACGGAACAGGTCGGCCGCGGTCTCCAGGTGCGGCAGGGCCGCCACGGCCTCGCCGCGGGCGAGCAACACCTCGCCGTACGCCGACTCGGCGAAGCCCCGCTGCCCGGGGAGACCGACCTGCTCCGCCTCGGCCATCGCCAGCCGCGCCTGCCGTTCGGCGTCGGTCAGCTCGCCCGCGGCGAGCGCGGCGGCACAGAGCAGCTCGAACCACCGGGGTCGCAGGGTGGTCTGCAGACGGCTCAGCCGGCTGTCGCCGCCGGCCGAGCGCACCAACTCGGCGCAGGTCGCCGGGTCACCGGACAGCAGCGACGCGGTGGCCAGCGCCGTCGCGGCGGTACGACCGCACCAGGTGGTCAGATCGGTGGCGATGCCGGCGGCACTTCGGGCCAACGCCACCGCCCGGTCGTCGTCGCGCGGGCCACCACGCCACGCCGTCGCCTCCGCCTCGAACGCCAGGGCGAAGCTCAACAGGTGGTGGCTGCCGATGCGTCGGGCGACGATGCCCGCCTCGGTGGCCAGTCCGATGGCGGTGTTCAGTTGGCCGCCGTGGTAGGCCACCTGGCTGCGACCGAGCAGCAACTGGCACAGGCCGTCGTCGCGGTGCGCGGCGCGGACGAGCGTGACCCCTCGGTCGAGGTGTCGCACCGCGTCGGCTTGCCGTTCGAGGTACAACTCGGTCAGGCCGAGCGCGGTGAGGCAGTCGGGGTGGTCCCGCACGTCGGTGTCCGGCAGCGCGTCGATGATCCGGGCACCGGCATCGAGCAGGCCTCGGGCGTCGTCGAGTGCGCCCTCGTGTGCGGCGGCCAGACCGCGGACGGCCAGCAGGCCGGCCCGATCCGCGCCGGAGCCGCCGAGATCTGCGTGGAGCCCGTCGGGCAGCCCGGCCACCGGGTGGCCGGCCAGGATGCCGGCGACGCCGATCTCGGTGGCGAGGCGGTAGCCGCCGGTGGGTTCGGCTGCGGCTGGCAGGTCGGCCAGCTCGCGCCGGCTGATGGCCGCCGCCTCGGCGTAGTTGCCGAGCAGGCGTTCCACCCGCGCCCAGAGGGCTACCGCCTGCGCCCGTCGGCCCTGGGCGTCGGCGGGGAACAGCGGCACGATCTCCTGGAGCAGGGCCCGGCTCTCGGCCAGGTCGCCCGCCTCCCCGGTGATCTGGGCCAACGCGAGTGACACGTCCTGGCGGCGCTGCGCCAGACCGGCCGTCGGCCGCAGCGCCCGCAACGCCAGCCGTAGCCAGCGGATGGCCAGGTCCGGAGTCTCGCGTCGGACCTCCTGTGCGGCCCGGCAGAGCACGTTGACGCAGCGGTCGGCCCAGCGGCCGTTCGGCAGGGCGAGCAGGCGCTCCGCGTAGCGGGCCAGGTCCGCGGGCGGCGCGCCCAGCTCGACCAACGCGCCCAGCGCCCGCGCACACGCCTCCACCTGCCACGCCGGGTCGGTGTCCTGGGCGACCGCCATGCGCAGCACCGGGTGCCGGAAGGCGAACCGCCCGGTGCCGGGGACGCGGCGGATCAGGTCGAGCCGGGCCAGCCGCCAGCCGGCCTCGACCGCCAGGGCCACCGGGACCTGCGCGACCTCGGCGAGCAGGTCCGCGGCGAAGGGCGCATCGACGATCGCCCCGGCGCGCAGGCAGGCCAGCTCGACGGGGGGCAGGCCGGCCCACTCACGTCGCAGCACGGCCACCGCCGCGTCGGACAGCCGGGCGCCCGGTGCCGCACGGATCGGTTCGGCGCCGTTGGAGGTGGCATCGCCCGGCAGCGCCGCCAGGTAACCGGGGTTTCCGCCGCTCACGTCGTAGCGGGCGCGTAGTTCCACCTGGTCGACGTAGGGGTGCAGCAGCGCGACCTCGGCGAGGCCGAGCGGGCGGAGCTCGATCCGGTCGTGTGACGTCGGCGCGGCATCGGCGTCCTCGCCCGGATCCGGTGGACCGAACGGCATCGGAGTCGCCATCTGCCGGGGGCGGTAGACGAGCACGAGCAGCAGCGGGGCCGGCACCGGATACCGCAGGAGGTGGGTGATCAGACCGGCGGAGGAGGCGTCCGCCCAGTGCAGGTCGTCGAGGACGAGCACCAGACCGTCCCGGGCCGCCAGGCCGATCAGCCGGCGGGCCGACTGGTAGGTCCGGAACCGTCGGGCGTCCGACGCCCGCGCCGGCGCGGGTGGCACCTCGGCGGCGGACTCGGCCCAGGTCTGCCCGGTGGACCGTCCGGAACGCAGCCCGCGTCGGGGGGCCTGCCCCGCCGTGAGGGCGTGTCGGAACACGTGGAAGGGAACGCCTCGCTCGTCGGGCGAGCAGGTCCCGATCGCCCACGGGACGGTGGGGACACTGCGTTCCAGGGCCTCGTGGACGAACCGGGTCTTGCCGATGCCCGGCTCCCCCACCACCTCGCAAACCATTTGCCAGCCACGGCTCAGCACGGTGGCCTGGGCTCTCTCGATACGCGCCAACTGTGGTCGCCGCCCAACGAAGCACGGGTCTTTCGACGCATTTTCCAGCCCAGTTGTCATCACGCAGATCAGACGCTTTCCGGCGCACTCAAAGGGATTGCTCGCACTATACCGGAGCACCGGCAAATGTCGAATATGCAGAAGTGACCAGCTCTTGCCCACCAACCGGCATGGGCACACAAGCATTACCCGGCAGCACACCACAATTCGTTGAAAGGGACCGGTCGCCCGAAGGCTGGAACGATATCCCGGAAACCCATTAAATCACCCCGCAGCCAACGTTCCGAGACACCATCAGCCGACTTGGAACGCGCCACTGGGTTTGTGTTTGGTGTCGACATGAACCATGGACAACGCCCTTGCGCTGCTCGGGCCAGGACACCCGGCTGATTGCCAGACGGCAGCTCACCTGATATCACCGCAGTCACCAGCGCCTATACAAAACAACCTGGGTGATTATCTCAACTGGCGGGAAGGCGCACCGGCTGCCGCAGACCAGCGACGACCTCCGGGCTCGACGCGCAGGCGTCGGCGACCGTGGCGCGTCGGCTGCCGCGCTCGTCGCCGCGCCGCTCACCCCGTGCCGGCACCGCGCTCAGAAGCCTCGAAAGACACCGTCCGGATCGGCGGCCCGCGCGAACTCGAAGAAGTCCATGTTCGCGATCGACAGGTTGTTCTCGATCGCCTGGACCTGCCGGGGCAGCGCCCGGAACGGACCCGTCTCGTCACCTTCGTTCAGATTGACCACGAGCAGTGGATGCTCCGGCAGCGAGACGGTGACGGCGTCGACGACGAAGACCACCGGGTGCCGGTACTCCTGCGGGTAGGCGCGGGGGTAGCCGGCCGCGATCGCCGTGTCGTCGAGGCCGGTCAGCTCACGGTCCTCGACGAACTCGACATCGGCCAGGAAGCCCTCCGGCGTGGGGTTGACGATCTCGGCTCTGAGCCGCTCCCACCCGCCGTCGTCGCGGAAGTCCGCACGAACGACCGGAACGCTGAACGTCGCTGGCAGTCTGGCCATCGGCGAAGCGTAACGAAATCCTAGCCGGCCGAGACGGAGACGTGGGCGGTGACGATCCGCCAACCGACGGGCAGGCGTACCCAGGTCTGGGTCTGCCGCCCGGTGGCGGCGGTGCCGGCGTACCCGAATCGGGTCGTCACGACCGCCAGGTCCGGCCCGAACGTGGTGACCACCGGGTCGACCAGCCGGCGACCGGCCGGCAGTGGTGGCTGTGCGGCCCGCCACTTGCGCTGCTCGTCCAACCCGTACTGATGGTCGGCGAGGCCGAAGCGCACGGTCTGGTCGGAGTCCCAGAAGTATCCGCAGATCTCCTCGGCGTCGCCGTCGGCCAACGCCCGCTCGTAGGCGGCGAAGGCCGCCGTCACCTCGGCGACCACGTCCGTCCGGTCGATCTCCATGCGGTACGTCCCTTCGATCCGGTGGGTCGGGAACCGGCCGGCCCGGTCGGTGACCGTGACACCTCCGACCGGGCCGGCCGGCTCAGCCGCTCAGCGCCGACGTCCGCCGCTCGCCGTCGGCCCGCTCGGTGCCGACGTCAGCCGGACCGTGCTCCCGGTCCAGTGCGGCCTCCTCCGGGTCCGGCTCGCGGGGTGTGGGGCGACCCAGCGCGAAGATTCCGCAGATCACCGCGACGAAGAGGTAGCCGAGTGCCACCTGACCGTTGGCGTTCCACTCGATCCGCTCACCGTGGATCAGCCCGACGAATGACAGCACCGCGCCGGTGCCGGCGAAGATCGCGGCCCGGACGAACCGTTTGTCGATGATGAAGACCACCACCGCGCCGAGCACCAGGCCGGCGAGGATCGCTCCCTGACCGAGCACCAGCAGCCCGTCGTAGATCACACCCGCGCCGTTGAGCGCGTCGTCGCCGACCGCGGCGGCGGTGGTGCCGGCCGCCGCCAGCGCGTTGTCGATCTGCCCGGTCGCCCAGGCCGCGATGTTCGGGATCAGCGCGGCGACCACGGCGGCGGCGTGCGCCCGGGGGGTCGCCTGGAACGCCTGCGCCCCGATCAGCAACCCGATGTAGAGCAGGATCGGCACGATGGCCGCCGTCGGGAAGATCGCGCCGAGCAGCCCGAACATGCCGAGGAAGCAGAGCACCGCGATCACCACACCGGTCGCCATCGAGTAGCCGCTGCGGCCACCGGCCGCCTTCCAACCCGGGTGTCCGACATAGACGGCCGGCGGGAAGGGCGAGCCGAGCGCGGCCCCGATCACCGCGCCCGCGCCGTCGGCCAGCAGCACGCTACGCAGGTTGTAGTTGTCGCCCGCGGTGGCGGCGCTCTCCACGTTGGTCATGCCCTCGGTGAAGTTGTAGACACCGAGCGGGATCGCCGTCGCCAGCAGCGGGGCCATGTCGGTCAGCCCGCTGACGAGCAGGTCCAGCTTGAACGAGGGTACGGCGATCGCGATGTCCCGGGCGGCGGCCGTGACGTCCGGCACCGACATCGCACCGCCGGCCCAGCCGATCGCGGTGCCGAGCAGCAGTGCGGCGAGCCCGATCGGGAAGTTGAACGGCAGTTTCACGTCGGTGAGCAGACCGATCAGCAGCAGCGCGAAGACCGGTAGGGCCACCCAGGCCATCCGCCACATCTGCCCGGCCGGGTTCATCGAGATGAACGTGATGGAGATGCCCGCGAGGGTGCCGAGCAGCGCGGCCCGGGGCGCGTACCGGCGGATGTACGGCCCGACGAACGCGCCGATCAGCACGATCACGCCGATGATGAAGGCCCACGCCAGCCCGGCCTCCCAGGCCCGGACGGGATCCTGGGTACGCAGGTAGATCGGCAGCATGATGACGAAGATGACGATGAACATGTGCGGCACGCTCGGCCCGTACGGCAGGGCCGTCACGTCGGTGCGGTGCTCCCGGCGGGCCAGCCGACGGGCCAGGTAGGTGTAGTAGATGTTGCCGGCGACCAGGGCGATACCCAGCGCCGGCAGAATGGTGCCGAACACCTCCCCCTCGGGAAGGTTCACCACGGCGAGGCAGAGCCCGGTCAGGGTGAGCACGTTGACCAGGACGTTGACGCCGAAGCCGAAGAACGCGTTGGTGTCGCCGCGCACCCAGTACGGGAGCGGGGCGACGGTGGGCTTGGTCGAGACCATGGCTGCTCCCGGTCAGGAAGAGGGTTGCAACACGGTGGTGGTGGGCAGCACGGCGCGGAGCTGCGCCGAGTCGGCGACCCACCCGAAGATCCCGCCCTGGGCGGCGATCATGTCGAGGCCGACCCGCTGGAACTCGGGGAAGTAGGACCCGACGCAGTCGGCGAGCACGAGGCACTCGTACCCGCGGTCGTTGGCCTCCCGGACGGTCGTGTGCACGCACACCTCGGTGGTGACCCCGGTGACCAGGAGACTGCGGACGCCCCGCTCGACGAGCAGGCCGTCCAGTTCGGTGGCGTAGAAGGCACCCTTGCCGGGCTTGTCGATGACCGGCTCGTCGGGCAGCGGGGCCAGCTCGTCGATGATGTCGTGGCCGTACTCGCCGCGGATGAGGATCCGGCCCTTGGGGCCGAGGTCACCGATCCGCCTGCTGGGCGCTCCGCGGCTGAGTTTGGCCGGCGGGCAGTCGGACAGGTCGGGCAGGTGCCCCTCGCGGGTGTGCACGATGCTCAGGCCGACGGCGCGGGCGTCGGCCAGCAGCGCCGCGAGCGGCGGGATGGTGCGGCGCAGCTGACCGACGTCGTTGCCCAGGCTCGCGCCGAACCCGCCGGGCTCCAGGAAGTCGCGCTGCATGTCGATGACGAGCAGCGCCGTGGTCGAGAGGTCGAAGGTGTACGGGCCGGGCCGTGCGGCGGGGATGGTCAACATGGGCGCACCTCACTGGGCCGTGGCGGCGATGACGTCGTCGGATGTGGTGACGCAGCCGAAGACGCCGCCCTGCATGGTGACCATGTGCAGTGCCGCGTCGTGGTTGGCCTTGTCGGTGGCGCCGGTGCAGTCGGAGAGGATCAGGCACTCGTACCCCCGGTCGTTCGCCTCGCGCATCGTGGTGTGCACGCAGACGTCGGTGGTGATGCCGGTGAGGATCAGGTGGGTGATGCCCCGGGTGCGCAGCACCAGGTCGAGGTTGGTGGCGTAGAATGCGCCCTTGCCCGGCTTGTCGATGATCACCTCGCCGGCCACCGGGGCGACCTCGGGCACGATCTCCCAGCCCGGCTCGCCCCTGATCAGGATCCGGCCGGCCGGACCGGCGGTGCCGATCTCGGCGCCGATGCGCGCCGAGCGCCACCGCTTGTTCGCCGGCAGGTCCGACAGTTGCGGGTCGTGCCCCTCCCGGGTGTGCACGACGAGCATGCCGAGTGATCGGGCGTGCTCCAGCAGCCGGGCGGTGGCCGGCAGGCCGGCCCGGGTGAGGCCGATGTCGTAACCCATCGCGTCGACGTAGCCGCCCGGCCCGCAGAAGTCGGTCTGCCAGTCGATACAGAGCAGTGCGGTGCGCGCGGTGTCCGCCGCGCCGTCGTACGGCCACGGGTAGGGGTTGGCCGGTACCGGCCCGATGCTGCCCATCCTCTCGCCTCCTGTCGTGATCGCTGGTGCTGGCGCGTCAGCGCCGCGCGGCGGCGTGCCGGTAGGCCCGCCACCCACCGGTGGCGCTGATGTCCTCGGCCGGTGGGCCGGCGGCGTACGCCTCGCAGAGGAAACCGAGCACGTCGCGCCCGTCGTCGAGCCGGATCCAGCCGAGCGAGAGGGGGGCCGGGACCCCGGCCAGCAACCCGCCGACCGCGGAGCCGGGCAGTCGCCACAGCTCGACCTCGATCGGATGGCCCGCCGGCCCGTCCGGCGCCATCCGGACCAGCCCGGGCAGTCCCTCGCCGTCGGGCGTGTCCATCCGGAAGAGCCGGTAGAGCGGCGCGGTGCGGGCGGTGTCGACGAGGGCGGCACCGTGCCCGACCAGCTCACCGTTGCGGGACTCGCCCGTCAGGTGTCGGCCCACCACGGCGATCAGCAGGTCCGCCGGACGCTGCGCCGGTGGTGGGCTGGCCTCGACCACTCGGGTCGGTGCGCCGCCGTCGGTGAGGGCGGCGGCCAGTCGGGCCAGTGTGGTGTCGGTGAACGCCGGGCCGAGGAGGGTCAGGCTCGCCGGGCGGCCGGTGCTGGTGAATCCGTTGGGCACGGTCACGGCGGCCAGGTCGAGCAGGTTCGCGAACTGGGTGTAACGGCCGAGCATGGCGTTGCGCCCGATCGGATCCTCGGCGATCTCGTCGAGCGTGAACGTGGTGCCGACGGTGGGTACGACCAGCACGTCGATGTCCTGCCAGAGCTCGTCGACCTGTGCTCGCAGCTCGCGCAGGCGGTGCTGGCCCCGGAAGGCGTCGATCGCGTCGTAGCGCCGGCCGGTCTCCAGCACGGCCCGGGTGACCGCGAGGACCGAGTCGGGATGCGACCGCAGGAAGCCGTCCAGCGCGACCAGCCGCTCGGCCACCCAGGGCCCCTGGTACAGCAGGTCGCCGGCCTCGAAGAAGTCACCGAGCGGCACGGACCGAGTGGAGCCGACGAAGGTGCGCAGCCGCTGCACTCCCGCGACGAACCGGGTCTCCTGCCCGGCGTCGCCGAAGAACTCGAGGTCTTCTGCCCGGGGCACCCCGAGGCGTAGCGTCCCCGGCATGCGGGCCACCACCCGCTCCGTCGGCAGCGGACGCCCCCAGGGGTCGGCCGCCGTGACGCCACGGGCCGCGTGCAACACCTCGACGGCACCGGCGACGTCGGCGGCGAAGACCGACACGCAGTCCAGCGAGCGGCAGGCCGGGACCACGCCGGCCGCGCTGAGCAGACCCGGGGTGGGCTTGAGGCCGACGATCCCGTTCAGCGCCGCCGGCACCCGGCCGGAGCCGGCGGTGTCCGTACCCAGGGCGAAGCTGACCTGGCCGGCGGCGACCGCGACCGCCGAGCCGGAGCTGGAGCCGCCGGAGATCAGCCCGCCGCCGAAGACGCTCGGGCAGCTGCCGTACGGCGAGCGCGCGCCGGTCAGGCCGGTGGCGAACTGGTCGAGGTTGGTCTTGCCGACGAGCATCGCGCCGGCGTCGAGCAGCCGGCGCACCACAGGTGCGTCCTCAGCGGCCCGGTACCCGAAGTCGGGGCAGCCGGCGGTGGTGATCATGCCGGCCACGTCGATGTTGTCCTTGACCGCGAACGGGATCCCGTACAGCGGCAGCGCGGGATCACCGTGGCGGGTCAGCGACTCGGCACGGGCGCGCAGGCGGTCGGCCGGGACGGTGCTGATCCAGACCGGCCCGCCGTCCCGCCCGGCGAGTCCGTCCAGGACACGCTCGGCCTGGCCCGCCGGGGTCAGGCTGCCGTCGCGGTACGCCGACCGAAGCTCCGAGATGGACCCTACTGGCTCTGGCATACAGTCGATTGTCGACTGAACTGTTACGGGAACCAGCGCGCTGTGTAACGACGACATGACGGCACTCCGGCCGCCCCGCCCCCTAACCGAGGTACGAGCGCGCACCGTGCCCGGCGAGGACGGTGAGCACCTCCTCCGGGTCTCCCCCGGCGACCGCCTCGAACAGCCGCTCATGCCGGTGGACCCCGTCCAACGGCTGCGCCAGCTCCGCCTCCCGGCGCAGGTTGATCGCCATGTAGAGCTGCAACTTCACCAGGATCGACCCGTACACGGCGGAGAGCTGCCGATTGCCGGCGAGCGCCACCAGCGCGACGTGGAACTCCCGGTGCGACTCGGCGACCGCCATCCGGTCGCCGGCCCGGGTCGCCTCCCGCATCTGGTCCAGGGTCGCCCGCAACCCGGCCAGGTCGCTGTCCCGGCCGACCGGGATCCCGGCGCGCACCGAGAACTGCTCCAGGACGTCCCGCAGCTCGTACAGCTCCCGCACGTCGCGGTCCGACAGGGTGGCCACCCGGACCCCCCGCCGCGGCACGTGCTCGACCAAACCCTGCTGGGCCAGCAGCCGCAGGGCCTCCCGCAACGGAGCCCGGCTGATCCCCAGCCGCCGGGTCAACTGCTCCTCCACCAGGCGTTCGCCCGGATCGCTCTTGCCGCTGAGGATTTCCCGGGTCAGCCGAGAGACGGCGAGGTCCACCAGACTGACACTCTCCAGCTCACCATCCACCGACGATGCGGCCACGTCGTTCACGCCGATGAGTCTGCCACCGACAGACATCGCGTCGACCACGGCTCCGGCCCCGGGCCGCCCAACCACGCGGGCGACCCGCGGCGGAACCTCAGGTCGCAATGCCACAGTGCGGGCGTTGATCATGAGGTTGTAGCCGCGACACGCCGTGGCGCATGACAACAACCTCATGATCAACCAGGCGACTCGCGTCCGTCGTCGGTCACCCGTCGCCGGCGGCGCGGTGACGATCGGCCTCGCCGACAATCTCCCCGCCGGAGTCGGCGCCCGCCCCGTCGTCGTCGATGAGCTGTTCGGGGGCGGCCACTGCAAACGGTACGTACCTGGGCTCGGTCATCTCGTCCTCCTCCGGGGTTTCGGTGTGCCTCTCTACCGCTACCCCGAGGAGCGCTCGACACAACCTCGACCACACCGCCGAGTTATGACCGACGTCGATCGCTCGGCGCCGGGCGCGCCAACCACCGGAGGGCCTCGTCCCCGTGCCCTGACCTGGGGATTCGGACCGGCCGGGGCCTCCTGGGTCAGCGGTCCACACTGTCGGTTGGTGCCGCGTCGCCGTCCGACGTCATACGTCAGACGATGATGCTAATCTATTTCGGCGCGGTAAACGGATCTCGACTGCGGAAGGATCACGATGCCATCGGATCGGTCGACAGTCGACTCCGCGTCGCCCGTCCCTGCCCGCACGGACGTCCGCACCGCGTCAGCCACGCCGTCCCCTGCTGGCCGCCGTCCCGACAACCACAACGGGACGTCCGTCCAGCCGCGTGTCGCCGACGCGAATCGGACGCCGCACATCGTCAACAACGCAAACCCAAGGAGGTTTGACTGTGCCACTTCGTAAACTCGCCACCCCCTGGATAGGGGCGGCCATGGCCGCCATGATGCTCGTCGCCGTCGGGGCGTACGTCATCATGACCGGCGCGTCGGCGTCCGCGGCCAGCACCGCCGGCTGCGGCAAGGCGCCCGGACTGAACAGCGGCACCCACACCATCCAGAGCAGCGGAAAGACCCGCAGCTTCATCCTTCGGCTGCCCGACAACTACAACAACACCTATGCCCACCGGTTGGCCTTCGGGTTCCACTGGTTGGGTGGCACCGCCAGCCAGGTCGCGAGCGGCGGCACCGACGGAGCCCCGTGGGCCTACTACGGCATGCTCTCCCAGGCGAACAACACGACGATCTTCGTCGCGCCGCAGGGCATCGGCAACGGCTGGGGCAACTCCAACGGTGAGGACGTGACCTTCACCGACGACATGATCCGCATGATCGACAACGCGCTCTGTGTGGACACCACCCAACGCTTCTCGGTCGGGTTCAGCTACGGCGGCGCGATGAGCTACTCGTTGGCGTGTTCCCGGCCGACGGTGTTCCGTGCGGTCGCGGCAATCGCGGCCCCCGGGGCGATCAGCGGATGCAGCGGCGGCACCCAGCCCGTGGCGTACCTGGGGATCCACGGCATCAACGACAACATCGCGAGCGGACGGTCGCTGCGCGACAGGTTCGTCCGTAACAACGGTTGTGCCGCGCAGAACCCGCCCGAGCCGAGGGCGGGCAGCCTGACCCACATCACCACCGCCTACTCCTGCCGGGCCGGATACCCGGTCCTCTGGGCCGCGTTCGACGGCGGCCACCAGCAGGGCCCGGTCGACGGGTGTGCCGGCTGTGAGAGCGGCGCGCGGAGCTGGGTCAAGCAGGAGGTGTGGGGGTTCTTCAGCCAGTTCGGGTCCACCCAGCCCACCAGCGCACCGCCCACCACCACGCCGCCGCCGTCGAGCCCGCCGCCGGGTGGTCAGCAGAACGTGCTGATCGCGGGTAACCAGTCCGGGCGATGCATCGACGTCCCCGGTTCCAGCACCACAAACGGGGCTCGCCCGGCGCTGTGGGACTGTCACGGTCGCACCAACCAGCGCTGGACCCACACCTCCAACCGCGCCCTGACCGTCTACGGCAACAAGTGTCTGGACGCCAGCGGGGCGGGCACCAGCAACGGCACCGCTGTCATCATCTGGGACTGCAACGGCCAGGCCAACCAGCAGTGGAACCTGAACTCCAACGGCACCATCACCTCTGCCCAGTCGGGGCTCTGCCTCGACGCCGTCAACTCCGGCACGGCCAACGGAACGCAACTGCACCTCTGGGCCTGCCAAGGCAGCGCCAACCAGCAGTGGAGCACGCGCGCCTAGTGCCGCATCCGGCCTCTGCCGAAGACGCGCCGCCCGGGTCCCATCCCGGGCGGCGCGTCGCCGTCCGGCGTGCGAAAACCCCCCCCCCCCCCCCCCCCCCCCCCAACCCCCCCCCCCCCCCCCCAAAAAAAAAAAAAAAAAATAATACGACCCCCACCCGCCGGGCAACAAACCAAAAGAAAAAGATAC
>NZ_JBEZDJ010000010.1:61788-164920 GCF_040648275.1 Micromonospora sp. NPDC049171 | reverse complement strand
CGGCGAGTTGGCCCCGAAACGACTGGCGATGCAGCGGGCCCCGCCCCGCGTTGATCATGGAGTTATTGCTGCGACACGCCGGCGCGCAGGGCAATAACCTCATGATCGACGAGGCCCGGGGGCACCGAGCGGCGCTTCGCCGGGGTCGGCGCCGTCGATCATGGCCGACCGTCATGATCATGCGGCTGATCGACGGATGGCCCGCGTTGACCTGCTCCGTAGCATCAGCGGCGATCACGGCCCAGACGGAGGACACCATGAACCAGAAGCTTCAGACCCGCGCGTTCGAGCGGGTCGCGCCGATCCTGCGGCCGGGGGAACGGCCGATCACCGCGACCCGAGCGCTGGTCGGGAAATTCTCGGCCAGTCGGCTGGGCACGGTCGTCGCCCAGGGGCTGATCCAGGCGGGGGCCGGAGCGACGGGTGCCGCGCTGGCGCGTACCAAGAAGCAGTTCCTCGTCGTCACCGACCAGCGGCTGATCTTCCTGCCGCAGACCTTCTTCGGCGGGCCCGGCACCGGCGTTCTCGGCGAGGTGCCCCGGGAACACGTCGCGCTCGCCGAGGCGAAGATCGGCATTGTGAGCCTGTTGCGCGTCGCCTTCGGCGGTGCGGGCGACGGCATCACCCTGACCTTTCCCCGGGTGGACAAGAAGAACGCCGAGGCTCTCGCGGCAGCCTTGTCGCCGGTGCCGACGGCCTGATCAGGCCCGGCCCACGTGGGCTCGACCGGGAACCATCGTCCCGGTCGGGCCGCCCTCGCTTCCGCCGACCGAGCGCCGAGTCCTCGGCGACATGCTGACGTCGCGACTGGTGGCGAGCAAATCCACCAGCACGACCTACGGCACCGAGTTGGCAGCGCACTTCCAGAACTTCTGGAACGCCTACCAGAAGATGACCCCGGAAGAGCGCGCCAATCTCGCGTCCCACGCCCGACAACAAGAATGACGTCTCGCTGACAAGCTCTCTGCAGCGCGTCCGTCCGCGTCCGGAATGTTCGTCGCCTCGGAGTAGGGACCTGCGCTGTCCTCGCCTGCCCATCCTTGTCCAGCGCGGTTGCTGTTCGACAGGTCATCACCCAGGGCCCCGGCAAAGTCGGGCCACTAGACTCCGCGCATGCAGCAATGCCGACCTTCCTCCGCCAAACGCACAGCGATCGGGGCGTTACTGCTGGTCTTGGCCGTAGCCGGCTGCAACTCCAAGGCGGAATCGTCCTCCGATGCCACGTGGTCGAGCCCTGACACCGCCGCTACCGCGACAGCCTCCCGCGCTGCTTCTCCTCCCCCAAGTCCCCGTGACGCCGAACCTTCCGCATCTTCCTCCCCCACCGCGGACGAGTCACGGGAGGCCGAAGCTGCACAGAAGCCCAGAGCGGCACAGAAGACGGAGGCGCCGAGCGGGGGCGGCACCAAGTACACGGAGTGTGCCGACGGCGACTGCAAAGTGTCCTTCTCCGGTTCGGTCAAATTCCCACTCGGCAGATGGACGGTGTCGTCCTCCGTGGAGAATGGCGGTGTCCGGGTGCGACTGACCGACGCCAATGGCAGGGGCGGCGGTGGCGGCTTCATGGCGCGCCCCGGGTGCACTGTGGCGATACACGCCGACGGCGGCGGGCAAGTCGGATGCGACCAACCCGGAGCCGAGCCGAAACCGGGCGGGTGGGTCGTACACCTGCTGGAACTGGGCGGGAAAACCGCGGTCATCCGAGCGATCCTGGGCTGACTGTGAGGATCACTGTCGCAGCCTGATTACGCTGGGGTGACCGCTTCCTGTTAGCGGTGGCAGTTACCGAGGCTGAGCAGGGACATGCCTTCGCCTCGCGTGATGCCGGTGACAGAAGACCTCCCGTGCCTGGCCGTAGAGGTCCATAGCCTGGTCCATCTGCCCGAGTTCCTCGTGAATGAGGCCGCCGAGTCCGAGATGCATCGGCGTGTGAGTCGGCACGACGTGCACCTGAACGTGCGGCAGCGTGGCATACGCGGGTACGGCTCACACCGAGTCGCGCTTGCAGCTCCGGTGGCCTGGATGGTCTATTCCAAGGGGCTCGGTGAGCAAAGTTGCTGGTGCGCCTGATGGTCGAAGACAGTGCCGGCGACGGCGTCCGGGGCGCGGGAGGCAGTTGGCAGGGTGAATCTTGGACACTTTCCGTTAGCCGCTAACGGAAAGTGTCCAAGATTGCCAGCGAGCGCGGGTGAAGCGGCCCGAGGTCGTGCCCGCACGGGAGCATCTGGTCCCTGCCGTCCGCGGAGGTTCAACTCGCCGCGACACGTGACCGACCGACGGGCGTTCGGCGGTTAGACCCCCTGGAATAGGTCATCTAGGTAGACGACGGCGAGGCACCGCGGGCCGAGCGTAGGTTGATCGCTGCCTGCCCGAGGTGGCAGTGCCCAGGCGGCAGTGCCCCAGGCACGCAAAAGGCCCCCGACCTGCGCCGAGGGCCTTCGCGGTGTCCTCGGTCAGCCGGCGTCCCGCGCCATCGCGACGAAACCCCGCCACGCGGCGGGGCTGAATGCCAGCGTCCCGCCGTCGCGATCCTTCGTGTCGCGGACAAGGACCACGCCCGGCACGTTGTCGGCAACCTCAACACAGTTGCCGCCGTTGCTGCCGCTCTTCGTGCTCTTGCGCCACTGCGCGCCGGTCATGTCCATGATGCTGCCGCTTTCCTGATGAGGTCGAGTGAGAGCGCCCGAGGTAGGGCTTCGCCAACTATGCGCGCCCACCGCCGCCCCAGGGTAGCAATTTCCGCTGCATCGTCGATGATCTGCGCCCTGACTTGCCCGTCAACATGCGCCAACTGACCGCCGTCGGGCATCTCGGCCATGGTGAACGGGCCGCCGAGGCCGAGATACATCGGCGTGCCAGTCGGCACGACGTGCACCTGAACGTGCGGCAGCGCGGCGCACGCCGCAAGGTGCTCGCACTGCTCGCGCATGACCGTGCCGTCGGCCCCGACCCGGCGCCGAAGTACCGCCTCGTCGAGCACCGCCACCACCAACGGCGGGCGGGCGCGGTGAAGGATCGCTTGCCGCTGCAACCGCGCGTCCACGCGTTCGTCGATCTCGTCCGGCGTCAGCGATTCCATGGCGAGCGTCGCCCGCGCGTATGCCTCGGTTTGTAGGAGCCCCGGCACCCACGCGAGTTCGAACCACCGCAACGCGACCGCCTCACGCTCGATTTCAACCCACCGTCGGAACCACACGGGCGCCCGCCGCTTAAGGACGTCCGGCCATAGATCTTCCACACTCCGCCCGAGAATTTCCGACGCCTCGGCGCGCTGGCGGGGCCTCGGCGTACGTCCGGGGCTGACCCACCGCTGAACGGTCTTCGGATCTACCCCCACCTGCCCCGCAAGGCTCTCGGCGGTCTCTCCCGCCTCACTCATTGCGGCAATTAAGAGGTGGTTCACTACGCCTCCATTACGGACGTCCCGAACATCCCGTCAGCATACGCGCACGGCGTGTGATCGTCCCAGCACAAGGCGGCAGGGTGTCGGGTGAGCGGCACCGCTGGTGGAGGCGCAGCCCGGCGGCGGTGTCAGCCCGGGGCCGCCCCTTGGGCGACCACTCACGGGGCGGCCCCCCAAGCCCACCAAAGGGGAGACATGCCGGACAGCCCGAAGCCTGAGCCGAAGACCGAACCGAAGCCCAGCCCGCCGCCGGTCCCGTGGCCACCGGGGACCATCGTCCCGGTCGGGCCGCCCTCGGTTCCGCCGATCGAGCGCCGAAACGGCGTACCGGAATCCCGCTGGCGCTCGTCGGGGGTGGTCGCATGACGGGGCCGCGCTTGCGCGGAGGCGACCTGGTCCGCCTGACGACCACCGCGAGCGTGCAATTCTTCCGCCCGATCACCGTTCGGGTTATCCGGGAGTTGGCGCACATCACGTACGACGGTTGGCTCTGGCTCGACGGGTACGAGTTGGACGCGAAGGGTGCCGCGGTCGCGCGGCGCGAGCTGTATGTCCGGCGCGAGGGCGTGCAACTGGTGAAGGCCGCCCCGACCGCCGCCCCCGGCATCCGCCAGTCGGTCCGCCGCGCCCCGGTGCGCGTCAGGTGACCCCCCGCCCGCGCTCGCGTGCGCGTCGGACACACCCCCGGCCGCACCACCCCGGATGCCCGCACTGGCGCTGCACGGCATGCGGTGCCCGGTGGCCGTGCTCGCCTGCGCGGCTGTCGCTGTTGCGGGAGTGGGAACGTGACTTCGACGGCCTGGGGCAATTGATGCAACTGCTCGCGGTAGAGGCACTGACGGATGCCTTCAGGCTGGGTCTGGATCCCAAGCCCGCGGCGTACGCCGAACGGTTTCTTGGCTGGGTGCTCGACCGCGCCCGGAAAGACGCCGAGACGTCGATTGTGGGGAGAGGTCAGTAGCGCGCGGCGAGGTCGTCGCGCTCTTGGGTTGTCATGCCCTGGTAGGCCTTCCAGAAGGTCCGGAAGGGCTGTGTCAGCTCGTCGCCGTACGTTGAGATACTTGCTGCCTGCCGGAGAGTGAGTTGTCCGTCCTGGACGGCAGCGGCCATCTCTCGAAGGAGCGGGTTGTTGCTCTTACCGAGCTGCCCGAGGGCGTCTCGTAGAGCGTCGGCTCGTCGTGGGTCTCCGTCGACAATATCGTCCAGGTCGTCCATGGTTGCTATGCCCTTGCTCCGGCGAGAGGGTGGTCGTAGCGGCCCCCGTCGGGCAGCGCGGGTAGGGCCGAGGTGTCGAGGTCGTTGAGTATCCGGACGAGGGCGGTGCGGAAGACGAGGACTGCTGCGGCGATGTGCTGGCACAGTTTGGTCGCTTCGCCCCAGAGGCGGAACATGTTGGCGACCTCGGCGGCGGCGAGACCGTAGCCCACCACGGCGCCAATCCCCGTTGCACTGGTCGCGGTGCCAGCGACGGCGCCGACACCAGCGATGATGGCGGCGTCGATGATGCTCTTCACCACGCCGCCGAGCGATTCACCTGCTGACCAGACAGCGTCTGCCAACGCAAGGTAGGCCTTGCTGATCTCGCCCAGAGGTCCACGAAGGTCAGCAACGGCATTGGCGGTGGTGGTGAAGTATCGGAAGGCCCCGTCGCCGGCGACGCCCTGCCAAAGTGGATGCAGGGTGGTGACGCCGGACTGCACGTTGTAGGCCAGCTCGTACGAGGCTCGTCCGATGTTGTCGACGACCGGCGCCATCTTGGCCAGGGCTTCCCAGTCGCCGGAGACCCGGTTCTGGATCTCGCCGATCGGGTCGAAGCCGAAGACGTCAGCGAGGATCTGGTTGATCCAAGACGATGGGCTGAGGTAGTCCATCCAACCCAGCGCATTCGACGGGTTGTCCGCCTCCCCCGGGGCGTCGAGTTGGCCTCGGACGTCACGGGAGTCGACGAAGTTCGCCGGGGTGCAGGGGTTGCTCGCCAACTCCAGCTCAAGCGGGGTGATGCAACGGTCGAATGTGCCGGGCAGGGTGCGGTCGAGACCGTCTGCGGCGGCGAGGTCGGTGCTGCGGTAGTAGTCGGCGCTGACCCGCAGTTCGGGGGCGGAGTTTTCCAGGAGGCAAGCGAGCCGGATAAGGGTGGCGTTGATGACCTCGACCGCGTGCTCATGTGCCGCCTTGGCGATGTGCAGCGCCTCACCTCCGGTAGCGACCTCGGCGTGCCGGTTGAGGTAGCTGCGGATCTCCCAGACGTCGGCAGCGGCGCGGTCGACCTGACGTGCGAAACCAACCAGCGCATCGGGCTGAACGAACAGCGTCATCTCGCCGCCTACTCCACGAGGAGGACGCCGACCAGGCCGGCGACGGTAAAAGCGACGGCAGCGACGAGCACGTAGAGGCGCGCACGAGCCTCCCGCACGGCGTAGGTGCTCAGTCCGAGTGCCCCGCCCACGATGGAGGCGGCGTACCAGGGCAGACGCGCACCTGTGACGTCACCGATGACGATCATCAGCGCGACCAGGACAGCCCAGATTATCGTCCCGAAGGCGATCGACTGTCGGAGGTTTCGATAGGCCGTCGCCTGCAACCGCGCAACCGAGTCGCGGTAGGCCTCCGCTGCCTCGGCATGTTCCTCCTCCGGGACCTTCCGCCAAACGCTTCGGCTGCCCGGCCTTCGCCCACGACTCATGCCGGCGAAGATATCAACCACAGTCACACCGCCGCCGCCCTGCGTAACATCCAGCGCCGGCAGAGCGGTCGTCGGCACGCCCGCGTCGATCCGCAGTCCGTCAGGTGAGGTAGTCAGCAGACGACAACGGGAGGAACGCGGTTGGACGGGGCAGCAGACATCACCGAACGGTGCGTGGCGATCAGTCGCGCGGCCTTCGGCCGGGGTGACCTGGACGCGGCGGTCGAGGACCTGCACCGGCTGCCGGCCGACCTGACCATCCGGGGTGTCCTGGCGGCCGACCTGCTCGGTGCCCTGGTCCGCGGCGGTCCGACGGCGGATCTCCACCGGCTGCGGCAACTCGACAGCCTTCTCGAGATCGCCGAGAGAAATCCACCCGACACCCCGGAGTGGCCGATGGTGCGCGTCGCGACCCGGGTGACGGCCCTGCTACGCGCCGGGATGGAGGGTGAGGACGCCGACCCTCGGGCCACGCTCGCCGAGGCGGAGTCCCTGCTCGCCCTGGCGCCGAGTGTCGGCGACGACCCGACCGTGGCGCCACTGTGGGAGGTGATGAGGACCATGATCGGTCTCCTGCGGGCAATGGAGGACGGTGACGAGGCCGCGATGGGCCGGCTGCCCGAGGAGGCCCGTCGGGTCCGCGAGACGTTGGCCGGGAACCCGGCGCTGACGACATTCGGTGACGCCTTCGCCAGTCTGACCGACATGGTGACGGTGCACCACAGCGGTGGCGACTTTCGGCCGGCCTTCGGCCTGCTCCGCGAGACGGTGCAGCGGTTGCCGGCCGAGGATCCGCTGCGGGCCTCGGTGCTGTCGCTGGAGCCGATGCTGATGCCGCTGGCCGCGGTCTTCCGCGAGGACGTCGACGAGACGGGGTCGGCCGTCGTCGCCACTGACGAACAGCTCGCCGCCATGACCGCCATGGCGCAACGGCCTGACCTCTCCCCCGGCGACCGTGCGATGCACTACGCCGGGATCGCCGGCACGATGCTCGGCCTCGGCGAGGAGACCGATCAGGCCCGTGTCAAACAGGCCGTCGCGCACTTCCGCACGGCGGTGGACATCGCCCCACCCGAGGACCCCCGCCTCACCTCCCATCTCGTCGGCCTGGCGCTCGGGCTGGTGACCCAGGGCGAGGTGACCGGCAGAATGTCGGACGCGGTCGAGGCCGACGAGGTGCTGGGGCGGGCGAAGCGCCTGGCCGGCGGACCGGCGCACCCCCTGTGGTCGGTCATCAACGAACTGCTGGCACAGGTACGGCGGCGGCACGCCGGGGTGGCGGAACCACACGCGGTCGCCCTGGAGGGCCTGCGCGAACACTCCTGGCGGGTGCTGCTCCAGACCGACCTGCGGGCGGCCAACTCGGCCGCCCGCCGGGCCGCACAGGAGGCCGTCGACGTCGCCCGCCAGTGCCTGGTGTTCCACGATCCGGCCAGCGCGATCCGGGCACTCGACGCGGGCCGGGGCCTGGCCCTCTACGCGGCGACCGAGAACCGGCAGATCCCCGGTCGGCTTGAGGACGCGGGCCGACCCGACCTCGCGTCGCGCTGGCGGACGACCACGGCGACCGGCGCGGCGGAGGAGGCCCCGATCGACCTGCGTCGCGAGGTGCTCACCGTGCTCACCGAACAGAGCAGCACGGGAGCACTGCTCGACGCGCCGACGCTCGGCGAGATCCGGGCCGCGCTGCACACCGTGGACGCGGACATGCTCGTCTACCTGGTGCCGAGCACGGCACCCATACCCGGCTACGCGGTCATCGCGCCGGCGCAGGGCCCACCCGCCTACCTGCCCCTGCCCAACCTGCATCTCTTCGACGACCTGGACGTGGAGCGCTACCTGACGGCCCTGGTCCGACGCGACGCGGTCATCGCCGACCCGGAGCGGGACCTGACCGCGCTCGACGACCCCGACGACCCCGACGACTTCGCCGGCAGCCTCGACGCCATGTGCGACTGGGCGTGGCGGGCGGCGATCGGCCCACTCGTGCAGCAGTATCTGCCGACCCTCCCCCGCCCGAGCACCGGGCGACCGCCCCGGATGATCCTGGTGCCGATGGGCGAACTGGCCCGGATCCCGTGGCAGGCGGCCCGCCGGCCGGACGGCACGTACGCGGTGCGGCTGGTCGCCATCTCGCAGGCCGCCTCGGCCCGGATGCTCTGCCACTCGGCGGCGCTCCCGCCGATCGCGCCGACGCCTGTCGGCCTGGTCGTCGGGGATCCGGACCCGGGCGGTGAGGCACCGGACCTGGCCGCGGCCCGGGCGGAGGCGTACGCCATCCACAGGTCCTTCTATCCCGGCGGCCGGTACGTGGGCCGGCGGCCCGACGGGTCGACGAGCCGGTCCGGTCCCGGCAGCGTCGAGGAGGTGCGAGCCTGGCTGACCGGTGCGCACCCCGGGGCCGGCGGGATGCTGCACCTCGCCTGTCACGGCGTCATCAACACCGATCCGGCGGCGGCCACCTCCTACCTGCTGCTGGCCGGCGGTGGACGGCTGACCGCGGAGGAGTTGGTCGAGCTGACCTCGCGCTCCCCGGAGCGCGCCATCGGGCTGATCGTGCTCGCCGCCTGCCGGACGGGTCAGGCGATCAGCGGCTACGACGAGGCGTACAGCCTGGGCACGGCCTTTCTCGCCGGCGGCGTCCGGTCGGTGCTCTCGACCCAGTGGGCCATCCCCGACCGGGCCACCTCGGTGCTGATGTACATGTTCCACCACCACCTGATCACGAAGGGGTTGCCCGCGTGGGAAGCGCTGCGGCAGGCACAGAGCTGGATGCTCGGCCCGGACTGGCCCATTCCGGAAGGTATGCCGGAGCCGTTGCGCCGGCACCTGGACCAGGACGGGCTCTCCCATGTCACGGCCTGGGCCGGGTTTGTCCACTGGGGGCAGTGATGCGACCACGCGAGGACGAGAGGGGCCGATGGTGAACGACGACAAGGAGAAGCGTCTGCGGGATCAGCTGGCCCGGCTGACCGGGCCCGCCCGCGTCCGCCCCCTGATGGAGCTCTCCCAGATCCTGGCCGACCGCTACTGGCGCATCGGCCCCGGCCAGGCGAGCGGCCGGCCGGCGCTCGACGACGCGATCGCCTGCCTGGTGGAGGCGCACGGCATGTTCGACCCGGGTGACCCGCTGCGCGCGCAGATCGCCGCCCAGTCGGGCTGGCTGCTGAGCGCACGGCACGTTGCCCACGGCAGCCCGAACGAGGACCGGGAGCAGGCCATCAAGCTGCTGGAGGAGGCCGTGGCGGCGGTCGGTCTGCCACCCGTCTTCCCAGTCATCGCCCGCTTCGCCCTCGGTCAGCTCTACGTCACCGGGCTGGCGCGCAGCCTCGCCAGCGGGAACCTGGCGGGACGGCTGAGTGGCGCCCCGGCGGACCCCGCCACGCTGGCCGAGGCCGAGCGGGCGGTGGAGTGCTTCCGCGAGGTGACAAACGCCGAGCAGTTGGGCGCCGAGGTGGCCGAGGCCACGAAGGTCATGCTGGAGTTGGCCGAGGCGATGCGGGACTTCTACGGTGCGCCCAAACGCGGCGCCGCCCCGTTCGATCTCGGGCCGATGATGCGGTTGATGACCAAGATCCAGGAGATGCAGCAGCGGATGCAGGGCGGGGTCGGGCTCCAGATGCCCTCCCTGTTCGACCTGTCCGCCCAGGCCACCGGTGACCCACTGGACCGCCCTCTCGCCGTGGTGACCGTGCCGGACCGCGTCGAGGAGACCTTCGTACCCACGCCCCGGCCGGCCGCGGCACCGCCCGACCCGGCGACGCTGCGCCGCGCGCTCCGGGAACGACTCGGCGGCGGTGAGCTCGACACCGCCCTCGCGGCTCTGCTGCGCCCCGGCGCTGCTGCCCCGCAGGTCGGGCTGGTGGACGACCTGGTGGGGCTGGCCAGCTCGGTCGCCCACGCGGCGGGAGTCGCGGCCACCGCGCAGGACCGGATCACCCTGGCGGTGGCGTTGTACCTGCGCGGCCGGGACGACGCCGACGACGGCTGGGGCGACACCGACGACGATGTCCGGTCGGCCGCCGCGCACCTGCTGGCCGCCACGGACGCCCTGCCCGCCGAGCCGTTCGGCGTCGTCCCACTCGCCGTGGACCTGGCCAGGCTGCTCGACGAGCGCCACCCCGCCGGACGGCTGGGCGAGACCCTGCGCGCCAGCTTCGCCCCGGTGGCCGCGGCGCTGCACGGCGTCCGGGTCGCGGCGCTGGGCTGGCCCGGGGCGGACGGGATGCTGCTGCTGCACACCGAGACCGGCCGATTCGACCGCGTCGGGCCCGGTCGGGCCCTACCCGACCGGCTCGCTGTCGTCGGCGGCCCGTTGCCGGACGACGACCAGGTGGTGGTCTCCGCGGTCACCTCGGCCCACCAGGCGACCGAGTTGGCCCGCCGGGTGCCGATGCGGGTCACCGAGGCACCGGTGCTCGTCAGCGATCCGCGCGGCGACCGCGGCCCGGCCGAGGTGGAACGGCTTCGCCGGCTCTACCCACGGTCGGTCGTCCTCGGCCGGGTCGGCCCGGGCGCCGACGGCGCCGGCACCCCGGACGACGTCCTTACCCACCTCGACGCGTCGATGCTGCACCTCGACTGCGACGTCGACGCTGACGGTGCGCTGGCCCTGGCCGGGCCGGCCACGCTGACACCCGCCGCCATCACCGGGCAGGCGGGCCGGGCCGGAGCCGAGGGCGGGTTGGCCGTCCTGCCACCCGTCGGCACGCGATCCGCACCGCTGGCCGAGGCGTTGCTCACCGCCGGATTCACCGCCGTGGTCGACTGGGTCCGGCCGGTACCCCGCCCGGTTGCCACGCTGATGTTGACCCTCCTGCACACCGAGCTGGTGCGCGGTGGGTTACGCCCCGCCGCGGCCGTCCGGGCGGTGGGCCGACGGCTTCGGGACCCGGGACGAATCGCGCCCGCCCTGCTCCCGGCGACCCTCGCCGGCCGCACCGACCTGGACCTCACCGACCCGGCCTATCGGAGCGCCATGGTGCTGCGAGGGCTCTGACCCGACCGCTCAGCTCCGGGGCACCTCCACCTCGAAGGGAACTGTCACCGTCGTCCAGTCGTACGCGCCGTCCTCGGCGGAGGCCACCAGGTCGCGGTGCTGCACGGCGCGCCCGATCCGGTCGAGGAACCCCCGGACGGCCAGCGGCCCACGGTCGACACCGCGCGGCGCGCCGAGCGCCGGCAGCTCGAAGGGTGCCGGGCTGAACTGTTCCTCGGCCACCACCAGCTTGAGCCAGTCCCGCACCCGGGCACCCGGCTCGACTGCCTCCCCCGGTGGTAGGGCTGCCACGACTCGGCGCCCCCGCAGGGCCGCCGCCCGGGCGCCGGGGGCGACGAAGCCCCCCGGGAAGAGCTCGGCATGCGCCCGGAACCGCTCGGTCAGATCCAGCAGAACGCAGAACAGCATGCGGTCACTGCGGTTGTGCAGGCGGACGAAGATGGTCGGCGGCGTCCAACCGCCCGGCCCCCGCTTGTAGCGCAGGCGCAGCACACCGTCGGCGTCGGCGGCGACGGGCGGCCGGTCGAACGGCGCGATGCGCTCGCCCGGTCGTGCCGCGACCACCTCCACCGTGACCGCGCCGGCCAGGCCGGTCACCGGATTGTTCAGCTCCCGGATCTGTCGCCACCGGGCGATGTGCTCCAGGACGTGGACGGTCTGCCGCGCCCCGTCCCGGTCGATGTCGGTCACCTCCTCGGCGAGCGGTGTGCCGCGGCGGTCCAGCACGATGGCCAGCCCGCGCCGCGGCACCCGCACCATCAGCTCCGGCGAGGTGTCCACGTCCGACGGATCGACCGGGCGCAGGTGCGGGGACGGCCCGCCTCCGGGGCCGGCGGAGCCCAGCGCGGCAAGCACCGTAGCGGCGGTGACCGGATCCTGGCCCGGCCCGCCCACCCGGACGGTGGTGGCCGGCAGCGGCACCCGGCTGAGCACCATCCGGTACTGCCGGTCCCGATCGGGCTGCCAGCCGACCGGCTCGACCAGGCTCCGTTCGGCGAGCACCTGGACCGTACGGACCTCCCGGACCGGGAGCTCGCCCACCACGGCCAGCCGGATCTCCTCAGTGGTGCTGGCGACCAGGCCGTGACAACTGCCGGCGTCGACCTGCCAGCCCTGTCGCACGTAGCGCAGCAGCAGGCCGGAAGCGGGTGGGGCCAACGGGCCGCCGAGGAAGGGCTGGTCGGCGACCCCCAGGTGGGCCGGCGCCAGCTGCGGCACCTGCCGGTAGGCGTTCTGCTCCACCTCGGTCTGAGCCGCGGCCAGCAGATCCCGGTACGTCGCCGCCGGGCCCAACCGGCCGAGGGCGTTGAGCAAGGCCCAGCTGAACAGGCCCCGCCGCCGGCCGCCCAACCTCATCTCCTGAGCCAGCTCGTCGGGCCGGCAGGCGGCCAACGCGACATGCTCCGGAGCGGACGTCTGGCCGGGCACCGCGACCAGCAGTTCCGGAATCAGCAACTCGCGGACCGGCGCGGCGGCCATCGGCACCGCCATCCGGGCGTGGGTGCCCGGCAGCTCGCGGTTGCCCGGCAGCTCCCGGGTGGCGCCCGCCGAGTGGCAGCAGTCGAGGACCGCCGCCACGTGACCGGCCCGCAGGGCGACCTCGTCGAGCAGGATCGACAGCTCCTTGTCCAGCAGGTCGGGCACCTCGCCGTCCCTGCTGTCCGCGCAGACGAGGGTCTGCAGCATGCCCGTCGACTCCTCGAACCACCACTGCGGGGCGGGCGCCTCGGCCCCGTGACCGCTGAACCAGAACAGGACGGAATCCGCCGGGCCGGCCTGACCCAGGTGGGACCGGATCGCCTCGATCACCGCCGCCCGGGTCGCCTGGCCGTCGTACAGCGACAGCGGTGCGAGGGCAACGCCGGGTGCCAGCCGGGTCTCCAGGAAGGCCCGCGCCTCCACCACGTCGGTGCGGCAACCCTCCAGGTCGGCCACCGTCGGCGCACGGTACGAGTCGATGCCGACCAACAGGGCGTAGAGCGTGCTCACACTGACTCCTCGGGTCCGATGTGCAGCCAGCCGTGCTCGACGAACCCCTTCGCCGGCAACTCCACGGTGACCGGGGTGAAGTCCGCCGGCAGTGGCGGCTCGGTGGCCTGCCGGATGACGTCCTGGAACAGCACGTCCGGAACGCCCAGGACGAAGTCGACGGCCGGACGGGCGGTCATCGCGTCGCGCAGGGGCGAACTGTCGAGGATCCGGTGCACCGCGATCGCCGCCACCCCGACCCACCCGTTCGACCCGGGCTTCACCAGGCCCCGGTGCAGTGCCACCCGCATCCGCAGCCGCTCCGCCACCGACCGGCCGGCGTTGAGCGCACGCAACTGCCGACCCAGGCCGGCGACCAGGCGGGAGATCACCACCGATTCGTCGATCCCGGCCGGCAGCACGGTGAACTGGCCGTCGCCCTGCGGCTGGGGCCGGACGGACGACTCCGCCACGCCAGCGCCCTGCCGGACCCGGGACAGCAGCTCGACGAGATCGCGCTGAACCTGCTCGGTGCCGGCGGTGCTGCGCCGGCTGTAACCGGTGACGTCGACGGCCATGCAGAGCCGGACCGCCGCGCCCTCGGCCGCCCCGCCCGCCTCAAGCGCCTCGTCGAAGGTCACCGACTCGCGCAGCCCCGCGCCGTACGGGTCGCGCCCACCCGTCACCCGCACCCGCACGTCGAGCGCCCCGGCGACCCGGGTCACGCCGGGCGGCAGCTCCAACAGAGCGTGCATGCCGTGCGCGCGGGGCACCAGCAGGTCCCCCCGGGGATCCTCGTACACCCAGCCGAACTCGTGGCGGTGGATGCCGAAGACGTGGGCGCGGGGCGACTGCGCCCGACTCGCCAGTCGGGCCAGCCAGCCGGGCCGAGCCCGGGCCGCCGCCACCGCGTGCACCGCCGTCGCCGAGGTCGGCTCGGCGTGCGCTTCCGGCCAGCTCAGGCCGAGCGTCCCGCCGTCGCCGTCGAGGCGTACCGCGAGGGCCGCCGGGTCGGTCAGGATCACCTCGAACCGGGCGGCCGAGTACCGCTGCCGCCGCGGCAGGGTGTCGAGGTCGAAGGCGAACAACGCCCCCACGTACCGCCGGCCGGTGGCCTCGGCGCGGCGGCGCAGGTGCACGGGCAGATCCTCGCCGGGCACCGGATACAGCAACGGCCGCCCGCACCGGACGCGGATCGGCTCGATCGGCCGGTCGTCCCCCTGGCCCCGGCCATCGGCCGGCACCAACTCGCCGAGGGCGAGGAGGTCGCCGTCGCCGAGCGGAACCGCCGCGCCCGGGCCCGGAGCGGATGCTGCCGGGACGCCCTCCTCGGCCGGGCCGCCGATCACCGCGACGGCCCGGTCAGGCCGCGTCTCGCGGCGGCGGCCACCGGTGCCGTGCTGCGCCAGGTGAAGCCGACACCGCCCAGTTCGACTGTCTCGTCCGGGCCGCAGGTGCCGACCTCCCGGGCGGCGGCCGAGCCGTCCCGGGAGTAGCCGATCACCAACCGGACCTCGGACGCCCGGACGGACGGCCGGCGCGCGGTCACCTCGCCGTACCCGGGCAGCCCTGTCGAGTCGGCGGTGATGGCGGTGCGGTGGCCGCTGAGCACCAGGTCACGTTCGGCGCCGGAGGCGTCGCGCAGACGCAGTGTGCCGGCGAGAGCCGGTCGCCGCCGCCTCCCGCGACCCCACCACCCGGCGACTGCCATCGCGGTCAGCAGCGCCGCGCCCAGGGACCACCACCCGATGCTGCCGCGTTGGGCCGAGAGGGTGCCCCGGGTGGGGCCGCCGTCCAGCCGTGGGGCGAAGTCCACGCCCAACTCCTCGGTGAGAACCCCGGCCCACGCGGAGTCGACCTCGCCGTCGAGCGTCAACGCCGCGTCCGCCGTGACCCGGGCCAGCGGCGCCACCCGCCGGGGGCCGGCGTCCCACTCGACCGTCACCGGAACGACAGCGGTGCCGCCCGCCGGCAGTTCCACCGGCCCGTCCGGCACGGACAACCGCACGTCGGGCCGGTCACTGCGGACGACGAGGTGGTCGACGACAAGCGGAACTCTGGTGCTCGTCGACCGAAGCTGGACCTCCAGCCGGGTCCGGCCGGCCCCCAGCCGCCCCGCGTCGGCCGGCCAGACGACCTGGACACCGCGGGACGCGTCGTCACCGAGGACGCTGCGTGCCTTCGCCGCGCGGGCCGACGCCTTCGGCTGTTCGAGTTGGTCGCCCAGCCGGTCGATCGCCGTGGGCGCGAGCAGCCTGGTGCCGGGGTAGACCCGGGCGAGCAGCGGCGCACCCGTCGAGCCGGTCAGCGGCACGGCGTACGCCGTCAGGGAGGTCTTCGTCAGCGACCGGCCGGCACGGGTCAGCTCGTTCCAGGCGTAGCCCTGCTCGAACGGGTACGCGCTGCCGACTGGTGGATCGTGCCGCCCGTCGGTGAGCAGGACGACTGTGGCGATCTGCGGCGCGTCCCCGCGCGCCAGCAGCCGGAGACTGGTCTCGACGGCCGCGCCGATGTCCGTGTACCGCCCGTCCGCGCTTCTGGGCAGCTTCGCCACCAGCTGGTCGGGGGCACGGCCGGCCGGCCCGTCGTGGACCACCCGCGCCGAATCGGCGAAGGTGACGAGCGCGACCCGGTCGTCCGGCGCGAGCGCGGCCAGGAAGGACCGCAGCGCCCGCCGCACCTGCTCGTACCGGCCGCCGTCGCGCATCGACCGGGACACGTCGACCAGCACCACGTAGTCGGCCGCCACCTGGTTGACGCCGAGCGCCGCGTACACCTCGTCACTGTTCGCCGGCGCCCCCGCCGCCGAAGCGGCCGGCAGGCAGACCATCGCCGCCGCCGTCAGTGCCGCCGCGGCGGATGCCGCCGTACGCCGAATCATGCTGATCGCCCTCCGCGTCTGCCGATCGTCGTGTGTCCCTGACGGACGACGCAGCTGTCCGTCAGAGACACACGACGAGACGCCCACCGTGGCGGCGGACGGATCAGGGGAGGAACACCGGTGCACGAGGAAGCGCACGGTCCCGCGCAGGAGGCCACCGAGCCGGTGGCCGAGCCGCCGTCGGAGCCGGTGGCAGCGGCACTCGGGGAGCCGCCGAGCGAAGCTCCCGCAGTGCCGGCGGCCGACGCCCTCGCGGAGCCGACGAGCGAGACCCGCGCGGAGCCGGCGAGCGACGCGCCGGACCGGCTGGACCGGCTGACCGAGCGGCTGGGGGACGAGCTGGCCGGGCTGGCGGATCGGGTCACCGGCGAGTTGGCCGGGCTACGGGCCGAACTCGCCCGCACGCAGGACCGGGCGGCGGCCCGCGAGCAGGTCATCGACCGACTGCACGAGGAGAACCAACGACTACGGGCCGGTGAGCGGCGGCTCCTGCTGCGCCCGCTCCTGACCGACCTCCAGCGGCTACGCCACGACCTGCTGCGCACCGCCACCGGGCTGCCCCCGACGTTCGACGCCACGGCCGCCGCGGAGATGCTGCGCAGCTATGCCGCCAACCTCGAACTGACACTGGAACGGGGCGGCATCAGCGTGCTGGCACCCGCGGTCGGCGCCGTCTTCGACCCGTCGACGCAGCGGGCCACCGCGACCGAGCCGGCGAGCGACCCCGCACAGCACGGCACCGTCGCCGCCGTGGTCCTGGACGGCTACCACGACGTCGAGGCGGGACGCACCGCCGTGCCCGCCGCGGTCCGCGTGCACCGCTGGACCTCCGACCCGGAACCTCCGGCGGGCGAGCCCCATCCGGAGCCGGGGCACGGCAACCAACACGCGCCCACACCGTGACAGCCGATCGATCGGCGGACAGGAGCAGGATGTCGGACGAGGACCTGACCTTCTACGGAATCGACCTGGGTACCACGTACTCGGTCGTGTCGTATGTCGACGAGACCGGACGGCCCGCTGTCGTCCGCAACGTCATCACCAACAACGAGACCACGCCCTCGGCCGTCTACTTCGAGCAGGACACCGGTGAGGTGGTGGTCGGCGAGGCCGCCAAGAACGTGTCCCGGCTCTACCCGTCCCGGGTGGTCGAGCGGGTCAAGCGGAGCATGGGCAAGGAGGCGCAGTGGGAGTTCGACGGGACGACGTACACCCCTGAGTCGATCTCCGCGCTGATCCTCAAGCAGCTGGCCCAGGACGCCGAGTACTACACCAACCGCCCGGTCCGCAAGGTCGTGATCACCGTTCCCGCGTATTTCGGTCTGTTGGAGCGCGACGCCACCCGCAACGCCGGTCGGATCGCCGGCCTGGATGTCGTCGAGGTGGTGCCGGAGCCGGTCGCCGCCGCCCTCCAGTACGACCTCGGTGCCGACACGACCCGGACGGTGCTCGTCTACGACCTCGGTGGCGGCACCTTCGACACCACTGTCATCCGCATCGCGGCGGACGCGGTCGAGGTGCTGTGCACCGACGGTGACCAGCAGCTCGGCGGCACCGACTGGGACGCCCGCCTGGTCCAGTACCTGGTGGACGAGTTCGTCACCCGCGCGCAGCCGCCCGAGGACCCGACGCTGGACGAGGAGTTCATGCAGGATCTCGCGCTGACCGCCGAGGAGGTCAAGCGACAGCTGTCGACGGTGACGTCACGCAAGGTGCCGATGCGGTACGCGGGTGCGTCCGCCTCGGTGGAGGTCAGCCGGGAGACGTTCGAGGAGATCACCGGCGACCTGCTCAACCGGACGCTGGTGTACACCGAACGGACACTGCGCACCCTCGGCGAAAAGCTGGGGGTCGACGACCCGGCCGCCGCCATCGACGACGTGCTGCTCGTCGGCGGTTCCAGCAAGATGCCCGCCGTGGCGCGGCAGCTGACCGAGAAGTGGGGTTGGACGCCACGTCTGCACGACCCGGACCTCGCGGTGGCGAAGGGCGCGGCCCGCTACGCGCTGAGCCGCGCCGTGTGGGCGTGGGACGGCGAGGGTGCCGCACCCACCGCCGAGGAGAAGCGTGAGCGGGTCCAGGCGCTGTCGCTGGCGACCGGGGTGGACGAAGAGGCGCTGTCCGCCAGCGCCAACAAGCGGATCGTCACGGTGCTACCGAAGTCGTTCGGGGTCAGGCTCCAGGACACCACGGCGGCCGACTGGGCGGCCCAGCCGGACCGGCACTACGTCGAGCACCTGGTGCACGCGAACGAGTCGTTGCCGATCAAGCAGCGGGAGCTGCGTGCGAGCACGGTGGTCGAGGGCCAGACCGCGATCGAGATCGAGCTGCACGAGCAGGCCGGCGCCGAGGAGAGCCCCGAGCTGTCGGCGAACAAGCCGGTGGACAACGGTGCACGCCAGATCAGCGGGCTCCCCCCGCTGCCCCGGCACTCGCCGATCAGCATCACCATGGATGTCAGCGAGGGCGGTCAGCTCACGTTGCGCGCCGTCGAGCCGACCAGCGGCAAGGAGCTTCTGATCGAGGTGCAGGTCAGCGTGCTCACCGAGGAGGAAGTGCAGAAGGCTCGGAACATCGTCGCGGGGATCACGGTGCGGGGCTGACCACGATGGCGTTCGACCAGCGCGCATACCTGCGCGAGGTGATCGGTCCGCTGCGGGACCGCCCGGGCGGCCTGTCGCCCACCGACCTCGCCCGGCACTACGGGGTCAACCCGGAGATGTCCGCGGCCGAGCTGCGGGAGCAGCTGATCGCGGTCCGGCGACTGTGGAACCAGCGCTCCAGCGGCGTCGACTCCGCCGCCCGGGTCTGCGCGCAGCTGCACAGCCGGGACGAGCAGCTGCGCAACGAGCACGGCACTGCCATGTTCGAGCCGTCGTGGTGGCGGGATCGGATCGAGGAACACGGTCGCGGAACACGGGCGGAGTCCGAGCGGTTCGCCCGGGACCTGGCCCAGTCGTACGGCGCGCTCGGCCGGATCACCCAGGCGCAACTCACGGAGATCGCCGAGCACTGGCCGGGCCTGGACGCCGAGCAGATCGACACGTCGGTCCGGCGCGCCGGCCTGGCCGTGGTCGACCCGGTGGAACTGCCGACCGGGCCGGGCATGGAGCGCACCGCCTACCGCTCCCTACTCCGGCTACAGGACCTGCTCGGCGCGCCCACAGTGGTCCAGGTGGTGCATCCCGGCGCCGCGCCGTTCCGGCTGCTCGGCGCGGAGGCGGTGCCACTCGACGCCGCCACCGTGCGAGCCCGGACGCAGGAGGCGAACCGGCTCGCCGACGCCGCCGCGGTGCGCAACCGCAAGGAGGCTCTCGGCCTGCTGGAGCGGGCCGCCGCCGACGGTGTGGACCTGCGCCTGTTGGCGCTGTTCCAGGTGGTCGACCGGCTCCGGTCGGGGCGGGCCAGAGGGCTCGCCGACGGGTTGCTGGTGCGGATCGCCACCGACACCGGGCTGGAGCAGTCCGACGCCCGGTCGGTGGTGGCCAACCTGCCGCTCGACGCCGGCCAGGACGCCGGTCCGGCGGGCCGGATCCGTGACCTGGTCGCCGACGGGCAGCTGCTCGCGGCCCGGCAGGCCGTCGCGGTGCTGCCCGTGGACGACCCGCACCGGGATGAGCTGCGCGGCCAGGTCGACACCCTGCTGGGCGAGGTCGAGTCGCTGCGGCGGGCCGCCGAGGAGGCCACCCGGTCGGAGCGCGAGGAGGAGGCCACCCGGCTGCTCCGCTCGGCGCTCCGGATCGCCGCGGACGACGACGACCTCGCCGAACGGCTCGCCGCGCTCGCGCCTGCGCCCCCACGCGGCCTGGCGGCACGGGCGACGGAGACCGGCGTACGGCTGACCTGGACGGCCCCGCCCGGGCAGGTCGCCGAGGTGCGCTACCGGGTCGTCCGGTCCGACCGGCCACCCCGCTCGGCCGCCGAGGGCGAGACGGTCAGCGAGAGCGCGCTGGCCGAGGCGACGGACCCGGCCGCGCCGCCCGCCCGGTCCCTGCACTACGGCGTCTTCGCCAGCGTCGGTGGGGACTGGTCGCGCCCGGCCACCGTGGCGACGCGCATCGTCCCGCCGGTCACGGCCGTGCGGGTGTCGGTCCGCCCCGACGAGCTGTCCTGCTCCTGGCGGACGCACCCGGCCGCGGAGGGCGTCCGGGTGCGTCGCACCCTCGGTCGGCCGCCGTCCTCCGCCCAGGACGGGGAGCCGGTGCCCGCGAGCCGTGCCGGGCTGTCGGACGACACCGGGAACGGCGTCACCGACCGCTACTACGGCATCGTCGCGGTCTACCGCGACGAGCGCGGCGCCGAGGTCGAGGGGCCGTTGGTGGTGGCGCGCGCGGTCCTGCGGGACGCGGCGCCGTCGCACGTGGAGCGGCTGCGCGCCCACGTCACGGCACTCGACGCCCAGACCGCGACGGCGCACTTCGCCTGGCTCACACCGGTCGGCGGGACGGTGTCGATCCGCCGGTCAGAGCTGCGCCCCACCTGGGCGCCGGGCACGCGGATCCGGCGCGAGGAGATGCAGGGGTACGGCGAGGCGCTGGTCAGCGACCGGATCGTGCAGGAGGCGGAGACGCTGCTGGAGGTGACCGTCCCGAGCGGACGCTTCGTGTACGTTCCGTTCACCCTGGACCGGGCGACGGACACCGCCGTGGTGGGCGAACCGCTCGCGCTTGGCGTGACCGAGCCGGTCCGGCAGCTCATCGCCCGCCGCACGGGTGACGAGGTGAACGTGGCCTGGGTGTGGCCGCCCTCGGTCAACCTGGCCGAGGTCACCTTCACCCCACCGCACGGCGTGCCGACGGTCCAGCGACTGACCCGGGGCCAGGTCACCGAGTCGGGCTGTCGCCTGCGGGTGGGTTCCGGCGGTGGCCGGGTCTCGGTCCGGACGGTGGAGCGCGGCCCCGGCGGTGAGGCGTACTCCGCCGCCGAGTCGGTGCCGGTGGACGGGGTCCCCGTCGCGTTCCGCTACCGGATCCGGCGAGACGGCGGCCTGTTCAGCCGCAAGCGGCTGCTGAGCGTCGACGTCGACCAGCCCTGCGAGGGCGTGGAACTGCTCCTGGTGGCCGCGTCCGGGGTGGCGATGCCGGCCCGACCGGAGCGGGGCACGGTGCTGAGCCGGGTGACCGGGCTCTCGCTGCACCCGGACGCGCCGTGGCAGCTGCCCTTCACGCTGCCCACCGGGCTGACCAAGCCGTACTGGCTGCGGTGTTTCGTGATCCGCCCGCCCAACGCGCGAGTCACCGATCCCATCGACGAAATGAAGGTGTCCTGAGATGACGACCCTCTCCTGCCCGTACTGCTACGGGAAGATCGACCCTCGCGGGCCGTGGTTCCGGTGCACCGGGCGGCGGTCGCCGGGCAAGGAACCCTGCAAGCCGCAGTGGGACGAGGCGCGGGAGCAAGGGCTCGGCATCAGGGAGCTGGTGCTGCCGTCGTTCGCCGGGCCCCGGCGCGCCCTGCGCCCGGTGGTCGCCGCCCCCTGTCCGGACTGTGGTAGCGAGTCCGCGGTCAAGGTCTGCCCGCACTGTCACAGCCGACTGCCCGCGGCGTTCGGCGAGGGACGCAGCCCGCTGATCGCCATGGCCGGTGCCCGGCACACCGGCAAGAGCGTCTACCTCAAGGTGCTGTCGCACCAGCTGCGCCGGGGCATGGGGCAGCGGTTCGGCGCCGACGTGCGGCTCGCCGGCGACGGTCAGTTCCGGGCCGAGACTGGTGGCGGCATCGACTTCCTCGATCCGGCCGGTGAGCTGTTCCCGGACGGGACGCTTCTACAGCGCACCAACCAGGCCACGCACGGCCGACGCGCACCGATCGTGTTCGCCTGGCGGCAGAACCGCCGCATCACCGGCTACGACACGACCTACCTGTCCTTCTTCGACACCGCGGGCGAGGATCTGCTCGACCAGGAGACGGTCGACAACCTCGGTTACCTCGGTGCGGCCGACGCGCTCATCCTGCTGCTCGACCCGTTCATGATTCCCCAGGCACGAGACCGGATCCGGCTGCCGGCCTCCGCCGTCGACACCCACGCCAGCACCATCGACGTGGTCAACCGGGTGACCGAGAACCTCCGGATCAGCCATCGCCTCGGTGGTCGCCGCAACATCCCCATTCCGGTGGCTGTCGCCTTCGCGAAGATCGACGCGTTCTTCGACGTGCTCGGCGCCGACCATCCCCTGGTGCGCCGCCCGGAGCCCGGGCCCTACTACGACGAGCAGGCCGGGCGGGAGACCCACGAACACGTCCGCGCGCTGCTGCACGACTGGGGCGCGGACGACATCGACACCCACCTGACCCTCAACTATCGGAACTTCCGCTATTTCACGGTCTCCGCGTTGGGCACCGAGCCCGACTACGACGCCAACAAGGTCGACGCACGCGGGGTCCAGCCGTTCCGGGTGGACGAGCCACTGCTCTGGCTGCTCAGCGAGTTCAACGTGGTGCCGCGCCGCCAGGCGGCCCGATGAGCGGTCGCTTCGAGACGTTGGTCTACACCGACTGCCGGCCGGGGCAGGGGCTCAACGGCAACGCGGGCCTACAGTTCCAGGCCCGGTCGGCGGACTCCGCCGCGGCGGCGGAGACCCTCGTCCGGGACCATCTGCTCTACGAGCCGCCGTCCCGGTGGATGGCCGACCGGCGACCGGTCGAGCAGTACCCACCGTCGTTCGCGCACATCAGCTCCGATGGCATCCTGGCCACGGCGAGCGGGCTCTACCTCGGCCGGGAGGCCAACGGCACCCGGGAGGGCAACCAGCTGACCCACGCCGTCGTCACCACTGACCCGGCCAGTTACGCCGACCTGCGTCCGGCCCAGTTGTTCCAGGCCGGGTTCTGGTCGGGCGTGCCGGCACCGACCACCCGCTCGGACCCGGTGCGGCTCGGCGACGCGGTGGGGACCGACCATTCTCCGACGCACGCCCAGGCCTTCGTGCTCGGCCAACCGCACGGCCGGGAGACGTTGCTGGCGCTGGTGTCCGCGCTCGCCGACGCCGGTCGGCCCGGACGGTCGCGGGTGCTCTTCGTCGGTGACGACATCGCCACGGTCGTGGGGTGGCTCGTCGCCGGCACCCTCCTGCTGCCCCGCGGGCGGGCGCTGGAGCTGGGCTTCAAGATCTTCTCGACCGACCCAGCACGCTCGGCCCTACCGGTCGTCGCGGTCCTGCCGGAGTTCGCGGGCCCGGCCGGCCGGATCGACAACCCGCTCGGCTACGCCGTGTTCGACCTGCTCCGGCACCAGCACACACCGATCGAACCGACCCCGTCGGCCAGCCGATGGGTCGATCTCTTCCTGACCGAGGACCCGCGGGACGTCGTGGACGCCCTGGGTGTCGCGACGGCGTCCGGGCTGGCCGGCGACGACGGTCGCGAGGAGGCCGCCGCCGCGCTCGGGTTGGCCGCCATCCTGCACCGCCGTCCCGATCCCCGGCACGCCGAGGCCATCGTGGGGTGGTTGCGCACCGGGCCGGAGGGGATGCGCCACGCGTACGGCCCGGACGTGGCGGACCTCTTCGCCGAGACACCCGAGCGTTGGCCGCAGCGGGTGCTGGTGCTGCTCGACGAGGTCGGCTGTGACGGCCTGGTGCCCGGCCGGGCGGCCGATGTCCGGCTCGCCCTGATCATCAGCGAGTTGGAGGACGCCCGCGTCCGCGGCGCGGTGACCGACCGTCGGCTGCCCCCGCTGCCGGCCGGCGAGTGGCACCCCGACCACAGCGACCACGTACGGCAGCTCCTCACCGAGGCCCTCACCTCGGGCGTGCCGCCGCAGCGGTTCGAGGCGCTACTGCGGGTGGCGACCCGGTTCGAGGTGGACGTGCGGTGGCCCGACATCGCCGGGGCCGCCGAGAGTTTCGTCAGGTACTGGGCGGACCATCCCCGGGATGTGCGGCCCGCCGGGCTCGCCTGCCACGACCGGTTGGAGGAGCAGCTGCTGTCGGTGTTGGAGGACCGCGCCCGGCTCGGTTCGAAGGAGCAGGCGGAGGTCGGTGACGGTTGGTGGCAGTCGCTGCTGCCCCGGCTCGAGACGCTGAACTCCCCGTTGGCGGAGGCGGTGCTCGGCGCGGCGGTGCGGCACCGCGACGAACGGGACACCGTGGTCGAGCGGCACCTGACCGCCCACCGGCACGATCCCGGTGGCTTCTCCTGGGTGGCGGGGGCGCTGTGGAGCCAGTCCGCGCCGACGACGGCGGAGCTGGAGCTGCTGCTCGACATCGCTCCGAAGGGCGCCCGCCTGACCCGCCAGGTCTTCTGGAAGGTCACCGACGAGGTGACCCGCGCGGCGGTGGCGGACCTGCGTCTCTTCGACCTCTGTCGCCGGCTGGTCGCCTCCGGCCTGATGACACCCACCACTCGGGTCGCCGCCACGCTGGCCGAGGACGAGGAGCTGACCGACATCCTCACCGAGCTGCGGCACCGCCCCGACGGGGGTCGCAGTTCGGTGCTGCTGCGCCGGCTGCGCGACTGCCCCGCACGGTTGCTCCAGATGCGGCAGGCCGAGGTGGTCACGGCGCTGAGCCGGGTGGTGGCCCTGCTCAGTCTCGACGGTGTCCTCGACCAGCATCCGGCCCTGCTGGACCCCTTGGTCGACCGGCTCGTCGACGCGTTGACGACGGAGGACGGGGAGGCACCCGCGGTGCTCGCCTACTACCTGACCGCCGGCTCCGGCGCGCCACCCGCGCCGCAGGTCAAGCGCCTCGACCAGGCGCTCGGGCGGTGGCTGACCCGGGTCCCGGACGTTCAGCTCGAACGGGCCGCCCAGCACTTCGCCCGGCACAGCAGTGACTGGCGCAAGGGTTGGCAGCGGCTCGCCGACACCTACAGCGGTCGGCGCCGCAGGTACCGTCTCGCCCACCCGTTCCGGGACCGGTGAACCGTGCGATTCCTCGGGCGTCTCCTGCACTTCGCCGTCAGCGTCACTCTGCTGTTCGTCGTCGCCCTGCCGTTGGCCAACCTCGCCGCCCTCGCTGGCCTGGCCGCCGGGGCCGCCGTGGTGCTCGGCGTCGCCGGTGTCGTCCTGCTCGGACGCGCCTCCTGGGTTCGGGTACGCACACCCGACGACGTGCACGGCGGCGCGCTGGCGGGGCGGGTGGCACCGGCGTTCGTCCGGCGGGACCGGGCCTGGCCGCAGTACTTCGCCGCCCAGGTGCTGCTCGACGCCCGGGCGCTCGTGGAACGCGTACGGCTGATCACCCGTGCGGTCTGGGTCCGGCCCCACCGGTGGGCCCGCACCCACCGGTGGCGGTTGTGGTGGCCGTTCTACGTGCCGGTCCTCGCCGTACAGGCCGGCCTGACGGTGGGCGTGGTGGCCGGGGTGCTGGGCGCCGGGCTGGTCACCGCCGGCGTCTCGGCGGCCGCCTGGCTGGTCGGCGTACCCGTGGTTCTGCTGCTCCGGGGGTTGGACGCGGGCTGGCAGGCGGTGTTCGGCGCGCGGGCGAGCTGCCGGCACTGCCACCAGCTCGCGGCGGTCCCGGCGTACCGCTGCCGTGGACCGCATCCCCCCGGCCACCGGCTGACCGGCGCGGACCTGCACCGGGATCTGCGTCCCGGGCGCCTCGGCGTGCTGTGGCGGCGCTGCGGCTGCGGCGACCTGCTGCCCACGACCGTGCTGCGCGCGGCGTTCAGCCGCCGGCTGGAGGCCTGCTGCCCCAGCTGCACCGAAGCGCTGCTGCCGGGCGCCGGGGTGGTCACCGACGTACGGATGCCGGTGTTCGGGGCCGCGTCGGCGGGCAAGACCCAGCTGATCATGTCGGCCCTGGCGGGCCTGGAGCAGGCCGCGAAGCGGGTCGGCGTGACGGTGGCCCTGCCCGACGAGCACAGCCGGCAACAACACGAGGTGTACGCGCGGCTGATGCGCGAAAAGGCGTCGCCGGCCAAGACCGAGGCGTCCGGCCCGCCGGTGGCCGTCACCCTCCGGTTGGCCCGGGGGCCACGGGTGGCGCTTGTGCACCTCTTCGACGCGGCCGGCGAGAATCTGGTGGACCGCGAGCAGAATGCCCGCCTCGCGTACCTCGACCACGCGCGTTCCCTGATCTACGTACTCGACCCGTTCTCGGTCCGTCGGGTACGCGACGAGTTCGCCGCCGGGGCGCCGGAGGTCTTCGCCGCGGCGAACCCGGCGAGCTACGACCCGGAGGACGCCTACAACGCGACGGTGCAGCGGTTGCAGGAGTTCGGCGTCCCCACCGGCCGTCGGCGGCTCGCCTTCGTGGTGTCCAAGGCGGACCTGCTCGCGAAGATGTCCGCCGGTCCCGACGGTTCCGCCGGGGTGCGGACCTGGTTGCGGGAGAACGGGCTGGGCAACCTCGTGCTGGCGGTCGAACGTGACTTCCGGGAGGTGCGTTTCTTCTTGGTGTCCGGGCGCAAAGCCGGCCGGGACGGCGGGTTCGGGCCGGCGAACTGGATCCTCACCAGAGAGTGGAGCGGTCTTGACTGAGCAGGGGCAGGGAGGGTTGCCGCCCGGTCACCGGGCAGCACGGCTGGTGCTCCTCGGCGCGCTGGTGGCCGCGTTGGCCGCCGGTGTCGTGTCGCCGGCGGCGGACGGGTTCACCAGGGGCGCCTGGGACCAGGTCGGGCAGGTCGTCGCGTACTTCCTGGCGCCGCTGCGGGACCGGGCCACACCGCCGCCCACGCCCACGCCGTCGCCGTCGCCCACCCCCGTCAAACCGAAACCGAAGCCCAAGCCGACCAAGAGCCCGGCCGGCTGAACTCAGCCGGCGCGGATCACCGTGCCGTGCGGCTGCACCGACAGCCGCAGCGCCGCCTGCCCGGGACTGGCGAAAACGTGCTCGACCAGGGGCTCTCGTACCAGGCGGTCCAGGACGTCCCGGATGCTGCGCACCCCCAGCCGCAGCGCCTCTGGCCGGCGCATCACCTCCTGCACCCGGGTGACGACGCTCTGCTCGTCGAGGGTCAGTCGGATCCCCTGCCGGTGGGCGCTGGCCACCAGTTGCGCGAGCAACTTGCCGACGATCTGATCGACGAACTCCGGTCGCAGGATGTCGAAGACGGTGATGCCGCCGCCGAGGCGGCCGAGCAGCTCCGGCCGGCCGAGGGTGGTGGTGAAGTGGTCGCGCACGGCGCGTTCGAAATGGGCGGTGACCTTCTCGTAGTCGGGCAGTTCACCGCCGTCGAGCCAGCCGTACGTCTCGGCGGCCCCCAGGTTCGAGGTGAAGATGATGACGGTCTCGGAGAAGTACGCGGTGTTGCCGAGCGCGTCGGTGAGCCGACCATCGTCGAGCACCTGGAGGAACTTGTCGAACACCGACGCGTGCGCCTTCTCGATCTCGTCGAAGAGCAGCACGCTGAACGGGCGCTGGCTCACCCGGTTGGTCAGTTCACCACCGCGTTCGTGGCCGACGTACCCGGGCGGCGCACCGGTGAGCCGCTCCGCGGAATGCGCCTCGGCGAAGGTGGACATGTCGAAGCGGGCCAGCGCGGTCTCGTCGTCGAAGACGAACTCGCTGAGCGTCCGGGCCAGCTCCGTCTTGCCCACCCCGGTCGGCCCCACGAAGAAGAAGATCCCCTTGGGCCGGGACTCCGCGTTGTGCGGGTCGGCGACGAAGTCGATGCCGACGGTGGCCGAGGTCAGCGCCCGGCGGACCCGGTCGACCGCGACGGGCTGGCCGATGACCCGTTCACCGGCCATCGGCCCGAACCGGGCGAGCCGGTCACGCACGCGGCGCCACGGGTCCTGGCGCGGGCCGAACAGGGTGCGCTTCATCAGCGTCCGAGGTTCGTCGAGCGGGATCTCCTGGAGGTTGCTCATCCGCCACAGCCCGTCCAACTCGCTGATCGCCATACCCTCGCTCAGGTTGGCCAGCACCCGCAGATCCTCCGGTGCCTTCTTGGCGGTGGCCGCCTGGTGGAAGTGGCGGGCCTGCTGGTGCAGGTAGACGTGCCGCTCGTCGAAGGTCGGCAGGGCCGCCTCGACCACCTGGACGTACGGGCGGTCCCGGTAGAGCCAGGCCGGCAGGGCGGCGAGGTCGTCCGCGACCAGCACGAGGAGGTTGCGCAGCTTGCCGGTCTGGGCCGCCTCGGTCATCGCCTTGGCCATCGTGCCGAGCAGCCGTCGCTCGGCGTCGCCGCCCCGCTCGGGTGGGGAGAGCATGAGGTCGGCCTGGTCGATGAGGAACGCCGACGACGTGCCGGTCTGCCGCAGCACCCGCCGGATCGCCGCCACCGAGTCGTACGGGTTGGTCAGGGTCGGCGCGGGCGCGTCCCGCAACGCGGTGGAGAACCGGCTGCGCGTCGTCGCGGCCCGGTCGTTGGCGGCGGACGGCTCGGCCGCGGCGGGCCGGCCGACGTCCGGTACGACGAGCAGCCGGTGGAACTCCCGCTGGTCGTCCGGATTGCCGAAGCTGAGCCCGTCGATCGGATCGAAGTAGCCGGTCAGCTGGTAGCCGAAGATCGACAGTAGGCCGGAGACGGCGGTACGCAGCGGGTGGAACGAGCGGTCCCAGCGGACCAGGTCACGCACGTTGCCGTGGATGACGACGTGCCGGCCACGGGCGATCTCCGCGGTGACCCGTTCCAGCCAGGCCGCCGCCGGTGGCGCGGTGGGCCGGCCCGGCTGCGCGGTGGTCACGACCGGCTCTGGTCGTCGTGCGCCGGCCGGCGCAGCGCCTCCACGGCCGGTGGCCGGGGCTGGCCGGGCTTGCCCTCCCAGTGCAGGCCGTCGGCCGCCACCCCCTGGTCGGCGAGCTCGGCGTGGAAGCGCTCGAGCAGGTCCTCGGTCAGGTCACAGCGGGAGACCACCCCGTCGACGGCGTTCTCCACGACGATGTCGGAGCCGGCCGTCCGGTACTCCAGCCGGGTGCCGTCGGTGTCGCCCGCGTAGACGGTCATCTCGACGGGTGAACCGTCGGCGCGTTCGGCGACGAAGACCACGGCGTCGGCGCGCTCCGCCAGGCTGCTCGGTACGACCCGCAGGCCGGCCGCCGGCAGCGCCGCGCTGGCCGCCTCCACGATCAGGGCCATCCGGTCGAGCTGGTCGAGTCGCTCGTCGGTCGCCGCGGTCACCGCCTCGACCCGGTCACGCAGGCCGGCGACGTGCTGCTCCCACCTGTCGACGTTGCCGCTGGCCGCCTCGTGGCGCAGACCGGTCAGCTCGGCGCGCAGCGCGGATTCCTCGGTCACCTGGACGCCCGCAGCCGCGGCGTCGGCCAGCGCGTCGACCAGGTGGGAGGAGAGCTCGTCGGTCTCCGTGGCGAGGCGCCGCAGCTGCGCCTGCCGGTCGCGGACCGTCTCCAGGTGCGCGCCGACCGCCTCGCCGAGCCGCCGGTGCAGGTCGGCGAAGCCACGCGCATCCCCCGCGCGCCGCCTGGTCTCGTCCACCAGCGCCGCGATGCCCCGGTGGCCCACCGGGTCGAACTGTTGCCCGTCGGCCAGCCCGCGCAGCGGCGCCACGGCCAGGTCCACCGCCCGGCTCTGCTCCTGCCGGGTCAGCTCCCGGGACACCGCGACGGTGAGCTCGTCGACGCGCCGTTCGGCGCCCCGCAACTCCCGGCCGAGCCGGCTCAGCCCGGCCTCGTCGGTGGGCCGGCGCAGGCCGACGACCTGGTTGTTCGCCGCGGTCACCTCGGCATGCTGGGGCAACCCCCGCGAGGAGTCCACCAGCTCGCCCAGTCGCGCGGTCAACGCGTCGCGGCGTACGTCGGCGGCCCGGATGCCTTCGGCGAGACGTCGCTGGCGGTGCTCCTCCCGACGCCGCCGGCGTTCCTCCTCACGCCGCCGCCGGGCGGCCTCCAACTGCGCACGGCGGGCGGCGTCCAGGGCGACTGTCGTGTACTTCGGACTGCCGGACATCATCGGCCTCTCTCGTCGGCGGGGTCGGTGGGCGGGTGCGGTGCGATCTCGACGCCCTGGGAGCGCATGGCGGTCTCGAACCCGGTGCGGAAGTCCGGCACCGGAGGGACCCCGATCCACTGGACGCCGTCCTGCGCCAGGCGCAGCTCGATGCCGGCGGACGTGTCCTGCGCCGACGGCGCGTGCCGGTCGGTGAGGAAGTGCAGCCGCTGGTTCGTCGACCCGCGCCACAGCAGGTCGGCGTGGCGGGCCGCCACGTACGGGCCGTCCACCAGGATGTCGAGCTGGCCCAGCAGCCGGAGCTGGTCGGCGTCGTGCTGCCGGCGCAGGTGTTCCAGGGTCCACCCGGTGAACGACAACACCGACCAGTCGCGGTCGGCGCGAATCCGGTCGACGAGCGCGCTGAGCCCGGCCGCCTGGGCCATCGGCTCGCCGCCGGAAAAGGTCACCCCGGTGATGTCGGACGGCAGACCGCCGAGCCATTCGGCCAGGTCGTCGACGGTGCGGGTGGTCCCTCCGCTGAAGGGCAGGTCCTCCGGCGCGACGCAGCCGGGACAGCGCAACGGACACCCCCGTACCCAGATCACCGCGCGCAGACCTGGCCCGAGCACGGCGGTCCGGTCGGCGACCCGGCTGATCTCGATGGTCGTGGTCATCGTCCACCCTCGGGAAACGGATCGGGTGCGCCGGCGGCCACCATCGCGCACCAGGGGCAGTGGCGGTGCTCGCGCGAGAACACATGGGTCGGCCTGGTGGAACAGCCGACCAGTTGGTCCCGCAGGTACGCCAGCGCGGCGGCCCAGGACTGCGGGCCGGGCCGCACGCCCGGCGCGTCGTACCCGAGGTCGAGAGCCTCGGTGAGGCGGCGACGCAGCACGGCCGGCAGCGCCTGCGGCGGTACCGCGGCGATCGGTGCCCGGACGTCCGCCCCGAGCAGCCGGCAACAGCGCAGCCGGACGTTGTCGACCTCCTCCACCGGGCCGGTCGCCTCGGGCCGCACCCCGCCGTACGGATGGAAGCCGAGGCAGACCAGTTGGGCGGTCAGCACGGCCAACGCCCAGTTGTCACTGGCCACCTCCCGTCGCCGACCCGAACGACCGAGCTCCTCGGGCGCCGTGTACTCCGGGCGCGAGAACTCGCACGGCAGGTCCTCGCCGGTCTCCCGGTCGTGCAACTGCCAACCGTCGACGTCGATCAGGCAGACGCCGCCGCCGGCCGAGACGAAGATGTTGGCCGGCGCCAGGTCGCCGATCACGTGCCCGCGCGCGTGCACGGACTGCACGAGCCGGGCCAGATCCTCCGCCAGGGTCAACCACCAGGCCCAGGTGGCGCCGGGCAGCATCCGGGCCCGTACGGCGGGGTTGAACAGCAGCGGCAGGGGCGCGAACCGGGGCGGCGCGAGCCGCGGGGCGGCGTAGCCGAGGAGCCTCCCGTCGTCGCGGCGGTGCACCGCGGCGGTGGGCCAGGCCACCATGGGTCGTCCCGACCGCACGGTCCACCCGGTCGGCTCGGCGAGCATGACCCGGGTACGGGCGGCCAACTCCTCCGGGTCCGCGCGGTGCAGGATCTTCGCCACGGTGTCCGGCCGTTGTCGCAGCCGGAAGACCTGCCCCTGGGAGCCGACCGAGCCGATCGGCGTGTCGAGGGTGTCGGCCGCCCGGTGGCCGTCCGGGCCGGTCAGCCACACGTCGACGCTCATCGGGGCACCGCCAGCAGGAGGGTCCGGTCGTCGTCGGTGAGGGCGCCGACCCGCCTGCCGTTGAGCAGCCGGACGAGCGCCGACGGGTCGGTGTCGGCGGCCTCGACGAGCGTGAACAGCTGCGCGAAGGCCGCCGCGCCAGGCTCGCGGGGTCGGCTGCCGTCGTACTCGACGAGCAGGCTGTCGAGGCCGTCGGTGCACACGGCGAGCCCGGTGAGATCGGGCAGTCGGGCGACGAGCCGACGGGCCTGCCTCCCGGCGCGGGCGTTGGGCAGGAGCGTCGTCGCGCCGGGCTGCCGGTCGGCGCCGCCCGGCGGGGCCAGCAGCAGGTCGAGGGTGCCGTCGGCGGCCCGGACCACCACGACGCCGTCGCCCACCGCGAGCACGGCGACCCACGGCGGGCGCGCCACCACGACTGTCACCGTGGTGGCCAGGTCCTCCGGCTCGATCCCACCGACGGCTCGGGCCACCGCTCGCGCCGCACGGCGGAACCGGCGGAACAGCCGGTCCCCCACCACGTCGAGCCACCCGGACCAGGCGGCGGCGGAGGTCGGTGGCCGGTCGCGCAGGAGCGGGACGAGCATCTCCACGGCAAGGGTGACGACGAGGGACGCGCCGGTCGCGGCGCAGCGGCGGCTGCCCGCACCGTCGGCCGTCACCAGCAGCAGGGAGCCGTCGACCTCGTGGACCGCGTAGGCGTCCTGGCCACTGACCCCGGCCCGGACGTGCGCCCCGCCCGCCGCGCTGCCGCCGAGGACCGACCATCGCGCCGTCATGAGAGGTCGTACCCGTACACCTGGCTCCGCACCCGCTCGAAGTCGACGTGGTCGGAGGTGGCCACCAGGATCAGGTCGAGCAGCTTGCGCAGGTCGAGGTCGTCCAGGGGGAAGTAGCCGCTCGGGGTGGCGAGGGCCCGCATCACCTCGTCGTCCACCCCGGGCACGCCGAACGCGAACAGTTGCAACCGCCCCGTCGACCGCCACTGCTCCAACCGTCGGGCGAGCGGCCGCCAGTCGTCGCTGGGGTTGCCCTCCTCGTCGGTGGGGGTGCCGTCGCTGACCAGGATCAGTCGGGGCCCGCCGGTCTGCTGGGCGTGCGCCGTCTGGACGTGCTGGCGACGCTGCTCGACGAGGGTGAGCGCCAGGTCCACCGCCGCCACCATCGGCGTGGCGCCGCCCGCGACCAGGGTCGGCAGCTCCAGCCGCGCCGCCGGCACGAACGCGCCGTCGTCCTCGGCCGATGGCGTCCCGTTGCCGGAGACCACGCTCACCCCGCCCGCGCCGAACGTGACCACCAGGAACTCGACGTCGCGCAGGGAGCCGCGCCCTTCCGCGCGCACGGCGGGCAGCCACCGCGCCAGTTCCTGGTTGAGCGCGTCGATCGCGCGTACGCCGTTGCTCTGGGTGGCCGCCATCGACCAGGAGGTGTCGATCAGGAGCGCCACGAAGCGACGCCGGTGGGTGTCGGTGATGAAGGCGACCTCGTCCGGCTCGTCGGTGTCCTCCTCGAACAGGGCAAAGGGGTTCATGCTCCGACCACCGCCTCGGCCAGCCAGCGCTCGCCCGGGTCGGGCCGCCGTCGGACGCGCGCGCCGGCCGCCGGCGGTGGCCCGTCGCCGACCCACCAGGCCGCGACGATGACCCCGTCGGCCTCGACGAGCCCCCGCGGCCGCAACGTCGCATGCACAGTGCCCAGTTCCGGACCGGGTCGCGGCGGATCACGCCGGACCAGGTGCCGGGCCCCGAACTCGCCGGCCCGAAGCCGGGCGGAGAAACTCGCCACGTTCTGATCTGACGGACGGCCTCCGAACGGGCCCGCCGCGACGCGCGAGCCACGGCCGTACGAGTCAGGTGCGCGGGTCATCGGCGAAGGTCCACGCGATCCCGTACGCGTAGCCCTGCTGCAACCCGTCGAAGACCGCCGTCACCTCGCCGACGGTGTCCGGGTGCAGCCGGTCCGGGCCCGGCGTCCGGTCGTCCACCGCGCGGGGCGGGACACCGTCGAGCCGCCAGGCCGTCGCCGGCCCGGAGTCGGCCGGGAACCGCAGTCGGACGGTGCAGTGCGCGCACGGCGTCAGCGGTTGGAAGACGTAGTGCTCGCGCATCGGTTGCCCCTCGGGCAACCGGTAGTGCAGGCAGAGGTCGTGCCGCTCGCCCGGCTCCAGCGTCCTCGGCAGGGCGAGGGTGAGCCGGAAGCACTGGTCCGAGATGTGCCGGGTCAGCGCCCGGATCCGGGCGCCGAACAGCACGTCGGCGTGCACGCCGTGCTCCGGACCGTCGTCGTCGGGTTGGCGCGGCAGGCTGAACTGCACGGTCAGCTCGTCGATCGGGCGGGTGGCCACGACGCTGCGCGCCTCGTAGAGCTCCGGTGTTGGCGTGTCGAGCCGGAGCAGCGCGTTCACCGCGCGCAGGTGCCAGCCGGGGCCGGTGTCGGTCGCGCTGGCCGGGGTCTCCGGTACGGCGGCGCGGACCAGCCGGGCCACCGCCTCGTCGATCCGGCGACGGGCCGTGCGTTGTTGGACCGACAGCTCACGGGCGAGTTGGTCGGTGCGGCGGTCCAGCCGGAGATAGGCATGGGTGGGATCGAGGGCGTACGCGAGCACGACGGCCCGGCGCAGGTCACCGGGCATGTCGGCGGAGAGGGCGAGCAGAGTGCCGCGCACCTTCGCCCGTACCGCCGATTCCGACTCGGCCGGCGAGACGCCGCAGAGGTCGGCCAGCCGCGGCCCCAGCCGACGGTGCAGCGGGCTGCTCTGCAGGCCGGGACCCCGGCGAAGGCTCAGCAGCTCCTGCCGGAGCCCGTCGGAGGGATCGGTGTCGTTCCCGGGAGACAGGGCCCTCTCCTCTTCTGTGGATGGTCCGTCAGGACCGTGCGGAGGTTACCGGCACTCCAGCGGGCCCGTGGTCCTGTCGTGCGCCGAGTATCCCGTCCACGGCCATTATCTGGCCAGGAAAAGGGCCATTTTCTGGCCAGTGTCGATGCCCCCTGCCCACGAGGATGGACGCGTCACGTCGCCGTCTCAGCGAACGAGGGATCGATCCGCGCCATGCGGGTGAAGACAGTGGATGGTCATAGCACACTTCGGCCCAGGTGCCGAGCCGCCGATCGGCCGGGCTGCGAACGGGGGTCGGTCGCCCTGACGGCCGTGCCGGGGTCGACGGGAGGGCCGGCACGGCTCGCCGGATTCGCCAGCGATGCACGACGAACCGCTTCTTCGACGAGCGAGGGCTCGCCATCGCCGCCTACTCGCCACATTGTGGTTGGTAAGTGCCGGATTCTTTTCCGGCGCAATGTGCAAGTCGCCGGCGACGTGACTCATTTCGCATTCTGGAGGGGGCGTCATGACGATCGCGGATGATCCGACCGTACGACGCTCTCCGGTTCGCACGGCTGGGGAGCACTGCGCCCGTGCCGCCGTGGACGACCTGCGCGACCTGGCCCGTCGCGGCGAGTTGTCGGCGGTGGTCGCGTCCGCGACGCCCGAGGTCCACGCCCGGCTCAGCGGAGCCGCGTACGCGATCGTCTGGCCGATCGTCTTCGCCCGGGTGACCCGTCCGATGGAACGCCGGCGGGGGCACTGGGTCTGCGCCACCTCGGTGCAGCGACTCGCCGACGACTGCCTCGACCGACACCACGACGACGTCGAGGCAGTCGTGTCCGACCTGCTCACCAACGCCAAGGTGCCGATCGTCGACGTCGAGCGGTGGCTGTCGGCGCGGCTCACCGCGGCCACCGTGGACGGTCACCGCCGTCGGCGCGGCAGTCGGGGCGCGTTGCAACGCCCCCGGGTACCGGCCTGGCTCGCCGCGGAACTCGACGGTGATCCCTGGCTGACCGAGCTGGCCGTGCACATCCTCACCTGGGTCGGCGTTCCCACCACCGCCGGGACGCAGCTGTGGCCGCTGGACAGCTGGGCGCAGCGGCGGGAGGCCGCCACCGGGGACCTGGCCGGCAGCGACAGCCCGCTGCTGTCGCTGGACATCGAGCGGGTGCTCGCCGCGATGCGGCGGCGGCCCCGGTGGTACGCGGACTACGTGGAGCGGCCGCTCGGCCACAAGTGCGCCCCCGTGCTCGCCGTCTCCGACGACGGGTTGGCCGGCCCCCGACCACTTGTCGTGATCGATGCACACGAGCGGGACGAGGGGCGGCTCGCCGATCTCGCCGCCGCCGCCGTCGAGCTGATCGGTCATCGTCTTCGCGACGGCGCGGACCCGGCCGACGCGGTGGTGGAGGTGCTCGGCGTGGTCTTCGGCGCCGGCACCGGAAGTGAGCGGATGGACCGTACGCCGGACGATGTGCCGGCCCCGGAGGAGCGGCTGTCAGTCCTGCTCGCCGACGACCGGACGGTTCGCCGGATCGTCGACGAGGTGCTGCGGATCGTCGCCGACGGCGGCGCGTGACCACATCTCTCGCACCTGGTCAGCGGTGGTGTCCGCGAGGGTGGCCGGGTTCGCTCCGGCCGCGAGGGTGGCCCGCCACGCCGCGCCGAACTCTCGTTCGAAGAGCCGCAGGAGGCGGGCCCGTTGCTCGGACGAGAGTTCCCCGGGCGGCTCTCCGGCCGGCGGCGGCGTGCTCATGGCCCGGCCACCACCCAGTGGGTGTCGGTCGACGGGTGACAGGTAGCCATATCCCCTCCGATCCGTGCCGCACCGCCCTGCGGGTCATCTGTCACACATCTGACGGACCGGCGGGCGGATCGCCGGCCCAGCGGGGTGCGTGCCCGCTGGGCCGGCGATTCACCATTCGAAGGGAGCGGTACGACTGTCAGCGATGGGATTCCACGGCAACTCCCCTCGTCAGGTAACGCATCCGGTCCTCTGCGGGTATTGCATCCCGGCCCGACGAGCGGTATTCCGGGGAAGGACGGGTTCTCGCCCGGTTCCACCCCCAAGGAGGCCCGGTCATGTCTGCCGTACCGCTGGACGTCGACGCGGTCTGGGCGGAGGGGTCGTTCCTGGACCGGATCACTCCCGCCGACCGCACGGAGCTGCTGGCGCTCGGCGTGACCCGTACGGTCTCGCCCGGCCGACGCCTGCTGACCGAAGGAGCGCGGGACACCCACGTCGAGGTGATCCGGCGCGGCTTTGTCAAGATCACGACGAGCGCGGACGGCGCGGACCGGCTGCTGGCGATCCGCCTGCCTGGCGATCTCGTGGGAGAGTTCGCCGCGATCAGCGGTCAGGGTCGCTCCGCGACCGTGACGACCTGCGGGGAGGTGGTCTGCACCGTCATCCGGCAGGCCGATTTCCTCCGCTTCCTCGACCGCCGCTCGGCGGTGGCCGCGCAGGTCGCCGCGACGGTCGGCCAGCGCCTGCGCTGGGCCAACGATCGCCGAGCCGACTTCGCCGCCTTTCCGGTGCACGTACGGTTGGCCCGGGTGCTCGCCGAGATCGCGGCGAGCTGCGGCTGGACCAACGACGACGAGCTGGTCATCGGTGTCGAGCTCAACCAGGCGGAGCTTGCCACCCTGGTCGGCGCGGCGACGGACACCACCCAGCGGGCGCTGCGCACGCTCCGCGCGCAACGGCTGATCCGCACCGGGTACCGCCGGATCGCGGTGCTCGACCTGGCCGGTCTGCGCGCGCTCGCCGCCCACGGCGAGCCGCGGTGACGCCGACCGGTCGCCCGAGGCGTGTCGCGGCCGTCGACAGCGTCGACGCGACGACCCGACCCCACCCGCGGCGCGGTGCGACCGCGGGCAGGCCGGCCGCGCCCTACCGGCCGCGGTCCGGACGCGGTCGACGCCAGCACGGCCTCAGGTGGGCGGTAGGGCTCCCTTCAGCAAGCCGTCACTGCGGGCGACGGCAGTAGTACACGAGCGCGGGCGGCAGGTTCGCCCACTCCGTCCGGCTGATGACGACCTCGTCGAACATCGCCCGCGCGGATCGCAGTAGACGCCGCGCGGGCGCCGTCCACCGGGTGTGCACGTACGCGAACGTGGTGAACACGCCGTGCGGTGGCAGCGTGGCGACCACCGAGTCCAGCACGTCGCGCTGGTGGTGCTCCGCGAAGGCCGCCCACGGAAGGCCGCTGACCACGACATCGGCCTGACTGAGCCCGCGCCCCGCGAGCACCCCGGCGAGGTCTGTCGCGTCCGCCCGCACCACGTCGACCGCCGGGTGCAAAGCGGCAAGTCGCCGCGCGAACCGTGGGTTGACCTCGACCGCGATGTGCCGGCCGCGTCCTGCGAGGCGCTGCTGGATGGCGGCGGTGAAGGCACCCGTGCCGGGCCCGAGTTCCACGACGACCGGGGACCCGGTTCGAGGGACCGCCGCCGTGGCCACCCGGGCCAGCGCCGTGCTGCTGGGCGCGATCGCGCCGACCGTACGGGGATCGCGGACGAACTCCAGGAGGAACGACACCGTCAGCGCCCCGGGTGGGGCTGCCCCGCGCGGTGCGATCCGGCCAGGAATCTTCTTGTCGCCCAGACGTGGAATGCCAGCCCGACACCCCAGCCAAGGATCGACCACACCGGCCAGAAGAAATGGTCGGGCGTGGCGAACCACCACACCACGATCTGGGCCGGATTGGCGATTACGTAACTGAGAACGTGGAGCCGCAGGCCCAACGTCATGGCCGCTTCGCTCTTCATCGACGTCATGATCGCAGATTAGGTCGACGGACTTGACGAAGACGGAATTGGTCGATGACCGGCCGGCGGCATCGTTCAGTGCTCGTCAAGTAATGCGATCTAGGTTGAGCCGGAATCACGACCGAGAACGATTATCGAAAGGTCTACTTCAATGACGACAACTCGTCGATCGTTGCTTGCCGGTTCCGTTGCCGCCGCGACCGGCGCCGTGCTCGGGGCGCCCGCCGCGCAGGCCCACCCCCGGCCCGGTAACCAGCCCAAGCCCACTGTGGTCCTCGTGCACGGTGCCTTCGCCGACGCGTCCGGCTGGAACGACGTCGCCACCCGACTCATCCGCGAGGGCTACCCGGTCCTCGCACCGGCGAACCCGCTGCGCGGCGTCGCCGCCGACTCCGCCTACCTGGCCAGCGTCCTCGCCACCCTGGGTGGCCCGATCGTCCTCGCCGCGCACTCCTACGGCGGAATCGTCACCACGAACGCCGCGGCCGGCAACCCCAACGTGAAGGCCCTGGTCTACGTGGCCGCGTTCGCGCCCGATCAGGGCGAGACGCTGCTGGGTCTCCAGACGACATACCCGGGGAGCAGGCTCAGCGAGGCGGCACTCGACTTCCGGCCGTACGCGGAGGGCCTCGTCGACGGCTACATCAAGCGGGAGTTCTTCCGGGAGGTGTTCGCGGGTGACGTGCCGAAGACGACCACCGAGCTGATGTGGGCCGGGCAGCGGCCGGCCGACCTACGCGCCCTCGGGGAGCCCTCCGGCGCCCCCGCGTGGAAGACCATCCCGTCCTGGTATCTCGTCGCGCGCAACGACCAGGTGCTGCCGGCCGCGGCACAGCGGTTCATGGCGCGGCGGGCCGGTGCGCAGGTCCGGGAGGTTGGCGCGTCGCACGTCGCCATGATCTCGCAACCCGCCGTCACGGCCGACCTCATCAAGCGCGCCGCGCGCTGACGCGACGCGGTCCGACACCATGCACCAGCACGCGTACGAAGGCCAGTGCGCCGCCGAGGAGAGTCGGCGCGCATCCACGAAGCCACCGATCAGATATCCGAAGCTGACGTTGCTCGCGTTGGCACTGGGCACCTTCGCGATCGGCACCGGCGAGTTCGGCAGCAACGGCATCATCCAGCTCTTCGCGTCCGATCTGGACGTGTCCATTCCCGTCGCGACGTACGCGATCACCGCGTACGCCATCGGGGTGGTGCTCGGCTCCCCGGCGATCATCCTGCTCGCCGCCCGGGCCAACCGGCGCACCCTGCTGATCGGCCTGATCGTGCTGTTCCTGGTCGGCAACGGGCTCTCAGCGCTGGCACCGAACATCACGCTGCTCGTCCTCTTCCGATTCGTCGCCGGCAGCGTGCAGGGCGCCTTCTTCGGTGCGGGAGCCGTCGTCGCCGCCTACGTGTACGGGCCGGGCCGGGGCGGCAAGGCATTCGCCACCGTGATGGGCGGCCTCACCGTCGCCACCATCGCCGGGTCCCCGCTGGGCACCCTCATCGGTCAGAGCGCGGGCTGGCGCGTCATGTACTGGACGGTCGTCGCCGTCGGTGCGCTCGCCGGTGTCGCCCTGGTCGCCTGGCTACCGCGAACCGACGACCTACGCGGCAGTTCGGTCGCGAACGAGCTGAGAGCGCTGCGTCGGGGCAACGTCTGGCTGATGGTCGCCGTCGCGGCGCTCGGCATCGCCAGCATTTTCGCCGTCTACACGTTCATCGGCCCGTTCGTCACTGACGCCGCACGGCGGGACGCCTCGCTCATCCCGCTCGCGCTCGCCGTCTTCGGCCTCGGCATGGCGGTCGGCAACCACCTCGGTGGCCGGGTCGCCGACCGGCACGAAAACCGCGGTCTGATCTGGGGTTACGGCGCCGTGCTGGGGCTCCTCGTGCTGATCGGGTTGGCCGGCGGCAACCTGGCGGTTCTGCTGCCGTGCCTGTTCGGCGTCGGCGCGACAATGATGTACGCGATCCCCACCATCCAGGTGCGACTGACCGGCTTCGCACCCGACGCCCCGACGCTGATGGGTGCCCTCAACCTGGCGGCCCTCAACCTGGCCAACTCTCTCGGCGCGATCGGCGGAGCGGTCACCCTCGACGCCGGCTGGGGAACCCTGTCCACCGTGTGGGCCGGTTTCGTCCTCACCACCGCCGGCCTGCTCCTGTACGTCGTGGCCGTCGTCCGACGCGCGCCGGATCCCCCGATCGACCCGGCTCGGCCACGACCTCGGCAGACGATCGGGTCCGGCTCGACGGGACCTGGCGGATCCGGGTGAGCGACGGCGCGGCCCGGGGCAGTTCGTGGAGAGACTGTCCCGGGCCGTCGCCCCGGCGGGGCCGCTGTGGTCAGCGTGCGGTCTCGTGCGCCGCCTGCTCGATCAGGGCCACCGCGGTCTCCGGGTGCGAGACGAACACCAGGTGCGAGGCGCCGTCGACCACTCGCACCGTGGCCCCCGCCCGCTTGGCCATGAACTCCTGCGTCTCCGGCGGGATGATCAGATCGGCGCCACTGATCAGGGTGAAGGCCGGGATCGTGGCCCACGCCTGCGGTCCGGCCGCGGGCTCGCCGAATGCCGCCGCGGCGGCCGGGCGCTGTGCGATCGCGTACACCGCCGCGTCCTCGGCGGGCACGTCGGCCGCGAAGCGGGAATGGTAGACCGCCGGGTCGATGTACAGGTCGACCTGGCCGTCCGTCAGCGGCACCGCCTTCAGCGACTCGTTCACCGTGCTCCCCGGGAACCTGACGACCAACTCCCCGACCGCCTCACCGGTGTCCGGGACGAACGCCGCCAGGTAGACGAGCGCCCGCACCTGGTCGCTGCCGGCCGCGGCGGTGGAGATGACGGCGCCGCCATAGGAGTGGCCCACCAACACGACCGGCCCCTCGACGCTGCCCAGCAACGCCCGGACGGTGGCCGCGTCGGAGGCGACGCCGCGCAGCGGGTTCGGGGCGGCGAGCACCGGGTACCCGTCGGCCAGCAGCCGCCGGACGACCGCGTCGAAGCCGCTGCTGTCCGCGAACGCGCCGTGTACGAGAACGATCGTCGGCTTGTCTTCCCCACCCACCATGGCATTCCCCTTCGTTGATCCCTCGTGCTGTCGCGTTCGACCGTAGGCACCGGGCGTGGACAGCGACTGAACGCGCCGATCATGGGGGCCGCCGGGCCGTCCAGCGCCCGTCAAGTCGACCCCGGCGAATGGCGGGGACGACGTGTGGGCACGGTAGAATCCGCGTGGTCCACGTACGTCGTGCAGGTGGGCGCAGGCGACGGTCGAGTCATGTCCATTCGGGGTCGGGAAGCGTGGCGGTGTCAGTCCATTCCATCCCGCCCGGCGGCGCGGAGGTGCCGACTCGCGGGTCCTCGGTGCGTCTGCAGATCCTCGGCCCGCTCCGGTTCTGGCGCGACGGCTTCGAGCTGAATGCCGGGCCCCGGCAACAGGCCTACCTCCTGGCTCTGCTGCTGGCCCGCGCCGGCAGGCTGACCAGCACGAACGAGCTGATCGACCTGGTCTGGGGCGATGACGCCCCCGCCAGCGCCCTCAACGTCATCCAGAAGTACGTGGGCGCGCTACGACGCCTCCTCGAACCCCAGCTTCCCGCTCGTGGCACCGGTTCGTTCCTGCACCGTCGCGGCAATGGCTATCTGTTCGCCCCTGCTCCCGGCACCTTGGACCTGGCCGATTTTCGTCAGCTCGTCGACGCGGGCAGGGCCGCGCTGGCGCAGCACCACCACCAGGCCGCTCTCGATCACTACGTCGCGGCGCTCGACCTCTGGCGTGGTCCCGCCGGCGGCGGCATCGTCGCCGGGACAGGCGCGACGGCGGTCTTCGCCGCACTCGACGACGAGTTCCACGACGCGTGCGCGGCAGCGGCCGAACACGCGGTGGCGCTGGGCCAACCGGAGCGGGTGCTTCCCGCGCTGCGACTCGCGGCATCGATGGCACCGTTCCACGAGCCCGTGCAGGCCGCGCTCATCGCAGTCCTCGGTGCCGCCGGACGCCAGGCGGAGGCGCTGACGATCTTCCAGACCGTCCGCGGACGACTCGCCGACGAACTCGGCATCGACCCGGGCCAGGCACTGGACGACGCACACCGGCGGGTCCTGACGCAGCTACCGGCACCGCGGCCCCCCGTCGGCACCGGCGGCGAGGCGGGGGCGACCACGGCACCCGACCTGGTCGGCCGGACCGAGGAGCTCGCCGTGCTGCGGCGCACCGTCGACGGTGCGGTCACCGGCGGCACGGCGATCGGCATCATCGAGGGAGAACCGGGCGTCGGCAAGACCCGCCTGTTGGAAGAGGCCGCGGCCATGGCGGACCAGCTCGGCGTCCTTGTCGTCTGGGGCCGCTGCCTGGAGGGCGACGGCACACCGTCGATGTGGCCCTGGGAACAGGCGCTGGGCACTCTCGTCGACCAGCTACCCGCACCGGACCGGAGTCAGTGGCTCGCCAGCGAGTTGGGCGGCCTTCTCGGGCGCGGGGACGGCGCCAGCCGGGCGGTTCCCGACAGCTTTGCCCAGTTCCGACTCTTCGAACAGGTCGTCGCCCTCGTCCGAGAGGCCTCGGCGGCACGCCCGACGCTGCTGATACTCGACGACCTCCAGTGGGCCGACGGCGCCTCCCGGCAGTTGTTCGGTCATCTGACCAGCCGGCTGCCGCACCGCACCGCCATCATCGGCGCTCTTCGTGACCGGGCGCCGGTGCTCGACTCGGGCCTCTCCCAGGTTCTCGCCGCGGTCAGCCGGCTACCCGGGCACCGCAGGTTCCGGCTCGGCCCGCTCGGTCTGGCCGACGTCGCCGCACTCGTCCGCCACGAGGCCGGCCACCGCCTCGACGACGCCGTCGCCCGTACCATCCACGCCCGTACCGCCGGTAACCCGTTCTTCGTCCGGGAGCTGTCCCGGCTGCTCAGCGAGGGCGGCGCGCTCGACGACGGCGCCGCACCCGCCGGGGTTCCGTCCACCGTGCGCGACGTCGTCCGGGACCGGATGGCCGGGCTCGACGACCGCGCCCGTGACCTGCTGCACGTCGCCGCGCTCATCGGCCGCGACATCGACGTGCGACTGCTCTCCCGCGCCGCCGACGTGGACATCGCGGACTGTCTCGAACGCCTCGAGCCGCTGCACGCCCTCGGGCTGCTCGAACCGGGGCCGGACGATCCGTCGTCGCTGCGCTTCGCCCACGACCTGGTGCGGGAGTCGGTCTCCGAGACCACGACGAAACAACAGATCATCCGGTTGCACCTGCGCGTCGCGGACGCGCTCGAACGGACCCACGGCGACGACGAGGACGTCGCCGAACGGCTCGCGTTCCACCTGTGGGCCGCCGGTCCCCTCGCCGAGCCGGTCCGCACCGCGCAGGCGTTGACGCGCGCCGGGCGCCGCGCGGCGTCCAAGCTCGCCTTCGAGTCCGCCAACCGGCAACTGCGCTTCGCCGTCCAGGTCACCCGGGCCGCTGGCCTGATGGAGCTGGAGTTGTCCGCGCTCACGCTGCTCGCCATCGTCGTGCGGCGGCAGTCGGGGTATGACGCGTCGACGTTCGACCTGCTGGAGCGTGGCGAGTACCTCGCCCGTGTCCTGGGCCGGGAGGCGGAGGCCGCGGACTTCCTCTTCATCCGCCTGATGGGCGCGTACACCTGCATCGAGAAGGGCCGCGACAGGTTGGCCCGCCGCATGCACGAGCACGGTCAGGCCTCCTCCGATCCGATCATCCGCCGCTACGGGCGGCAGGCCTGGGGCCTGCACCAGTGGGACATCGGCCACATCGACGCGGCCTACCGGGCGTTCACCACCGAGGAGCGCACCTCTCCCGGCGGTGCCGTCGCACCGGACGAGGAGACGCCGCTTCGGCGGGACGGCAGCATCCCGGGGGAAGGGCCCGGATGGCGGGCCGTGATGACCGCGCTGCGCGGCGACGTCGACACCGCGCTGGCGTTCGTCGACACCTGGGACGTGCCGGGTGATCCGTACGCGGCCTCGGTGTGGGTCTACTACACCACCATGATCGCGTCCATGGCCGGAGACGCGGCCCTGGCACGACGAGCTGGTGAACGGTGGGTCTCTGCCGGCCTCGGCCGCCTCGGTTCCCAGATCGACCACTACATCCGGCAAAGTTGGTGCTGGGCCCGCGCCCTCACCGGCGACGACCCGGCCGGGGCCGCGGCCGAGGCCGAGGAGCTACTGGTCGCCCACCTGCTCGACCCACCACAGTGGGGTGTCGCCTTCCACCACGCGCTGATCGCCGAGATGTGGCTGGCGGCCGACATGCCCGAGCAAGCCGACGCCGCCCTCGACCGGGCGGACCAGGCCATCTGGGACTACGGCCAGCGTTACGCCGAAGGGCTGCTCCTGCTGCTCAGGGCGCGACTGCTACAGGCACGCGGGGAGCACCTCGCCGCGGTCCGGGCGGCAGACGAGGCACACGCCCGATGCACCGCGTCCGGAGCCCATCTCTTCGCGCGCCGCGCCGAACGATTCCTCGCCGAACGCGGCGAGGGTCTGCCCGGGCGCTGACGCCGCCCCACACGCCGCCGCCGGACGGCTCGGCAGACGGTGGCGTCCAGTCCCTGTTCCGTGCCTGTTCCGTGCCTCTGCCTAGCGTTGGCCCCGTCACATTCCCATCCGAGGGGAGCCCGCGGTGCACACCAGCGTCAATCGGCAGACTGTCGACCTGTCGTCGTATCCGGACCTCGTGGTCGTCTATCTGGGCATGCGCGTCAACCGGCTCTACGGCCTGCGGACGCTGCTGGGCTACGGCCCGCAGATCGGCCGATCCGCGGTCGACAAGCCCGAGGGCCTGCTCCAGCACGAGTCGCTGCTGTGGTCGCTCTTTCCCATGCACGTCGGCATCCGCCAGTACTGGCGGGACCTGCCCGCACTCCTGTCCTGGGCACGCTCGGAGCCGCACCGACTCTGGTGGCGTAACTTCCTGCGCGACAGCGGCGGCACCGGCTTCTGGCACGAGACCTACCTGCTGCGCGGCGGGATGGAGGCGGTCTACGACGACATTCCGAAGCGGCAGGGCTTCGCCGCCTTCGCCCCCGTGCAACCGGCACGTGGGCCGCTGTTCGGTTCGGCCGCGCGGGTCGGGCGACCGGAGGACACCATCGCACCTGTCGTCACCGAGGAGGAGCTTTACACCCACGAAGCCGGCGGCTGAGTCAGGAGACCCCGAACTCCCAGAGTGAGTAGCCGTACTGGCTGACACGCTTGGTGCCCGTGACACGGACGAACCGCGCGGGCACCTTGTCCCCCGGGATGAGCACGGGGCCGGGCGCTCCCGACGTCGTGGTGAAGATCCTCTTCCAGGAGGCGCCGTCGGCTGAGACGTCGACGTGGTAGGCGGTGGCGTACGCGTGCTCCCAGTTGAGGGTCACCGTGGTGATCGCGTACACCTCGCCGAGATCGACGGAGATCCACTGTGGGTCCGAGAAGACGCTTCCCCAACGGGTCGACGCGTCGCCGTCGACCGCGTACGCGGGGCTCCACCAGTCCTTCTCGAAGCTGGAGGCGGAGGCCGGGCGGTTCAACGCGAGGTTCCTGCCCGAGGGGTTCGCCAGGCCGGAGACGGGGCCGTTGGTCTTCGGCGCCGAGTCGCCGGGAGGTTTCGCGGCGCTGCTGGCGGCGGTGCGGCTTGTCGCGGGCGGTGCCGGTACGGGCAGTGCTGGTACGGGTGACGCAGACCCGGACGGCGCCGCCGGGGCCGACGCCGACCGGGTCGGCGCCGTGTTGGGCGGGCCGCTCCCGGGCGGCAGTGGCGGCCCGTAACCCGGACCCGCGGTGATCACGAACCCACCGTCCCCGGGCGGGGTTGTCGGATCATCGGCGCGATCGTCGGGCAGGCGGCTGCCGAGCGTGACCGCGGCGACCGCCACCAGCCCGACCAGGAGGAGCGACACGGACCAGGGCCGCAGCAGAGTAGCGAAGGGGCGGCTTCCGGTCGTGTCACTCTGCTCGGGCTCGGGCTCGGGCTCGGGCTCCGGCACGGCGGGCTCGGCGGTCGAGGCGGGCGGGGGCGGCTGCACGCGCGGCGTGTCACCAACAACGGGTGCCACGTCGCCCGGCGACCTGTCGACTGGGGCCGCTGGCGGAGCCGCCGACCTGTCGACCGGGGCCGCCAGCGGAGCCGCCGACCTGTCGACGGGGGCCGCGAGCGGGGCCGGCGGCAGGGCGGTCGGGCCGTCTGGTTGTGCCGCCGGCTGGCCGGTGGCAGCCTCCTGCCGAGCCGGCGGCAGGCCGGTCGCAGCGGCGGGAACCACCGCCATCGGCGCCGGAGCCTGCGGGAGGGTCGACGCCGGGTTGACCGGCCTGGGCGGCCGGAGCACCGTCGGTGCGGTATCCGATCGATCCGCGGCGGGCCGGCGCGCCGGCACCCGGGTCCGGTCGGCGATCGGGACCGGCGGCGCGGGCGGCAGCGCGGCCGCAGGCGAGGAATCGGCGGGCGGCGCCGCATAGGGTGGCAATCCGCTCAGCGCCACCGCTCGCTGCCCCGGGGGTCGGCGTTCGCCCTGGGCCGCTGGCACGTCCCCGGGGGCCGGGCCCCGGTCACCGGCCTCCGGCGACGGTTGGCGCGCCGTGGCCGGGCCGTCGCCGGCGGCCCCGGATTCCGGCGTCGCCCCTCGCTCAGGACTCTTCATGCTCGTGACTCTCCCGCTCCGTGAAGCTTCCGCGCCCGTCCTGGCCGGAATCACCCTCGCCACCGTCGACACGCGGTGGCACCGTGCACCATCCGGACGCCAGTGCGGCCGGCGGCGCGTCCTGCACCAGCCCGGCCCGCGCGCCGACCGGGCAGCCGAGGTAGTTGGCGAGCAGTCGCAGCAGGGGCTCCGTGAGCTGACCAGCCTCCACCCAGACGACGTCCCGCCCGCCGACCCAGCCCGGCCGCCGGTCGGCGACGACCGTGGCGAAGTCCCAGGCGGTGACCGGCTGGCCCGCCAGCAGGAACGGCCGCCGCCAGTCCGGGCCGCGCGCCGCCACCACGGTACGGAGACCGGCCTCGTGGGTTCGTTGCCGGATGTCCGTACCCTCGGGAATCCGGGCCAACGCCAGCAGTGGCTCGTCGTCGTCCGTGCCGTCCTGGACCCGCGGCGGCGTGGACCGGGCCGGTGCCAGCAACACGGTCAGGTCCTCCTCCCGAAAGGGAAAGGACGAGGCGAGACGCAACGCCGGGCGCGGCGTACGGTCCACCCGACGGGGCAGGCTGGCCCACCAGCCGTCCGTCCGCCGACCGATCGTCACGACCTGCATCTGGTCAGCCACCTGCTGCTCGATCTCCGGGGCGACGGGCGCGGAGGAGACCAGCAGGACCGGACGCGGATCGAACTCCCGGTACGCGGCGATGATCTCGCCCAGTTGCCCGGGTTCGACCTCGCCCGCATCGGTGTGCACCGTGCCGGTGCGGGCGTCGGCGGTGAGCAGGACCGCGAAGAGCCGGCTGTCGCGGCGCCACCAGCGCGGTGGTGTCGAGCGCTGTGCCGCGAGCACCACGTCGGGCCGGTCGACGGGGTCGGGCGCCAGCAGGTGGCTCAGCTCCTCCGGGACGAAACGCGTCCGGGCCCGCACGCCTGCCGGCAGGCGGTTCAACAACAGGTGCAGGATCGGCAACACGTCGTCGGGCAGGGGCAGACCCGGCAGGCCGACGGCGATGGTGAACCACTGTGGATGCCAAGGGCGACGGCGGACGTCGCCGGTGTGCTGGCCGGCGAAGGGGGGTCGCACCCACATCCCGAACTGGGTGGGCTCGACCACCCAGCGCTCGTCGAGCCGGAACGTGCCGGGGCCGGCCGGTCGCAGGTCGGCGAGGAAGTCGACAGGTCCGATCGGCATCGCCGGGACGCCCGGAGCGCACCGCAACCGTGCCACCGGGGGTGTCCACCAGGTGTCGCCGTCGGGATCGATCGCGACCGACACCAGCCGGTGCTCGTCATCCAGGATCGGCAGGCCGGCCGCGACCTCGACCGGACGCTCCCAGCGGTCGGCGATCGTGGCGGCCACGCGCACCGCCTCGTCCGCGGCCTCGCCGTAGGGGGCGATGACCATCGAGGGATCCAGCGCGTCGAGGATCGACAGCGTCGCCTCGACGCCGGGCGCGGCCGCCCCGGGACGCCCGAGCACCACCGTCACCTGGTCGGCGTCCATCGGCACCGCGTACGCCAGGTCGTCCGGACTCGGGGCCGGCAGGTCCGGGGCGTCCGCGTGCAGCCACAGGCCGGCCGGTACGCAGTGGGCTCTGAGGCCCGCGCCGACGTGCCGGACCAGGGTGTCGACCTCGGCCTCCCAGTGTGGCGGCGGATACCGGTGGCCACCGTCGGAGACGCTGCCGTCGGCCCGGAACCAGCGCCAACCGTCGACGGCGAACAGGCCACCTCCGGGTACGAGCAGGAGCTGACCGCTCGGCGCGTACACGTCGGCCTGGAGCTGTCGGGCCAGGGCCGCGGCCGGGGGCGGACCGGTTGTCGGGGTCGTGCCGGTGCCGCTGACCGCGAGGCGGGCAGCCGCCCCGGGCGGAACCGCGATCGGCAGAACCTCGGTGATCAGGGCCCAGTCGTCCGGGTCGACGATCTGACCGACCACCGTGACGACTCCGGGCTCCGACGGCAACAGGCGCGCCATCGCGACGATGGTGCCGCCCGGGTCGGGCCCGACGACCGCGAGATTGTCCGCGACCCACCGCAACGCGGTCGCGGAGCCGCGCCGTGGACCGCTGCCCAGCGGCGCCGAGGCCGCGGACATCATGGACGGCACCCGGGGCCACTCCGGAGCAACAGATGGGACCGCTCCCACGCGAGACCCACCAATCCTGTCTCATCTCGTTCCACCCGCACCCCACCCCGAGATCCACCACATAGTTGACTCGGGACAACCACATTGTCAATCGGTGGAGATGCCGTCCGCAGCACGCCCCCGGGGAATGCTAGAGCCCCGGTGTTTCCGGCATGCTGCGTCCGGCGGGCGGATCTTCACATCCCCGCAACACCCGCCCCGATGACGGCGGTCGGGAGATCCTCGGCGGTGAGCAGCGCCAACTCGGCGGTCGTCACGTCCGACGCGGTCGCCAACCGGGACGCCTGCAGGTCCGCCATCCGCTCGAAGACCTTACGGGCCTCCCGGCCGTTGCCGAAGGTGCCGTCCTTGGGGATCCGGTCGAAGTGGGTCAGCAGCGCCGACGCCGCGGCGGGGTCCAGCTGGTAGTCGTGCCGGACACACTGGTTCTCCACGATGGTGACCAGTTCCGCCGGCGTGTAGTTGGCGAACTCGATGGTCCGGCTGAAGCGTGACTCCAGGCCCGGGTTCGCCTGGAGGAAGCGTTCCATGTCCGCGGAGTAGCCGGCGGCGACGACCACGACCTCGTCCCGGTGGTCCTCCATCAGCTTCACCAGGGTGTCGATGGCCTCCCGACCAAAGTCCGGCCCGGTGCCGCCACGGCTGTTGCTGAGGGTGTACGCCTCGTCGATGAAGAAGACACCCCCGAGGGCCGAGTTGAACGCCTCGGTCGTCTTGATGGCGGTGCCGCCGATGATCTGCGCGACGAGGTCGGCGCGGGCGACCTCGACGAGGTGCCCCTTGCGCAGCACCCCCAGCTCGGCGAGGATCCGCCCGTACAGCCGGGCGATGGTGGTCTTACCGGTGCCGGGCGCACCGGCGAAGACCAGGTGCCGCGCCATGGGCGGGGCGGACAGGCCGGCCTCCAGGCGGCGCTTGGACATCTTGTTGAGGTTGATCAGTGACGTCACCTCCTGTTTCACCCCGTGCAGTCCGACGAGGGACTGCAACTCACGCAGTGGGTCGGAGCCGCGGGCGACGATGTGCCGCTCCCCCTCGGGCGTCGTCTCGGCGGCGGGGGCGCTCTCGGCGGTGGCAACGGCGGCCGTGCCGTACGCGTCGGGGAGCCTGTTGCGAGAGCTGACGAGTTCCTCGACCGTCAGTTGGCTGTCCGGCACGGTCTGCCGTACCCCGGAGCCCTGGTTGTCCCGCACCACGCAGCCGATCAGCCGCACCGAACCGCCGGTCCGCACCGCGATGCCGTCGCCACCGCTCGCGGTGAACTCCGAGTCGGTCACCGTCCCCCGCGACTCGTCGCCGAAGACGCATCCGCCCCCCTCGGCGGCGTGGACCCTGCACCCGGTCAGTGAGACGTCCCCACCGGCGCCCACCGACACACCGTCGGCACCCGCGTCGGCGATGTCGCAGTCACTGAACGAGGCTGTCGCATCGGCGACGACCACACCCGCGCCGGCACTGCCCCGCATACTCAGACCGCTCAGCGACGGCTGGGCGCGGCCGCTGACCGAGATGCCGACGCCACCGCAGCGTTCGATGGTGAGATTCTCGAACCGACCACGGGCACCACCGACGACCTCGACGGCCGCTCCGTCACAGCCGTGCACCTGCATCCGTTGGAAGAGCGGGTCCGCGCCGCCGTCGAGGTGCACCCCGACCTCGGTGCAGTCGCTGACCACCAGGTCGGTGAGTTCGGGTGTGCCACGGTCGCCGACGCTCACGCCGACGCCGACGATCTTCGTGGCGACGCACGCCTCCAGCCGGCCGCCCGCACGACCGGTGAACCGGAAGCCAGCGCGCCGGGCGCCACTGACCCGACAACGGCGCAGGACCGGTGTGCACCGCTCGTCGGTGAAGACCCCGTCTGCCGCGCAGCCGTCCACGGTGCAGTCCTCCAGCAGGCACGCCCCGGCGGTGGCCAGGTAGATGCCGACACCGTTGGTGTCACGGATACTCAGCCGACGCACGGTGGCCGCGGACTGCTGCTCGGCGGCGAGCGCGGGCTTGCTCGTACCGATGATCTCGGTGTCCTCGATGGAGATCCGGCCCTGCCCGTTGAGGCAGATGCCGTTGCCGCCGGCGTCCCGCACGGTGCAGGCACGGACCCGCAGCTCGCCGCGCTCGGCGACGACGACGCCCGAGGTGCCGAGCCGCTCGATGCGGCAGTCGTCGAGCACGCTGCCGATGGAGGAGGTCACCACGACCCCGGCGCCGACCTCGTTGCGCACCAGGCTGTCGCGCATGGTGAGCGAGCCGCTGTCCCGGACGAAGACGGCGGCCCACGACGACGCGACAAGCTCACACTCGGTGACGCTCAGTTGGCCCATCACCAGGGCCAGTGCCGGGCTGTCGGCATCGGTCGCGATGATCGACAGCCCGGACAGCGCGGCCGACTCCGCCGCGAGGACGACCGGGACGCCGGACGGCGCGGTCAGTCTCACGGTGCCCGGCCCGTCCTCGGCGGTGATGGTGACGATCTTCGTCAGCACCAGGTTCTCGGTGTAGCTGCCGGGCTGCACGCTGATCACCGACCCGTCCGACGCCGCAGCCAGCGCGTCCGTGAGTGTCCGGTACCCGGAGGCCGCCGACTGGGTGACGGTGATTCGCCGCTGGTTCACGCTCGTCCTACCTCCACAGACACCGAGACTCCCCGATGCGGCTGGTTACGCGGACCTACGAAAGGTTGGCGCTGTTGTCTTTGTCCTGGTCCACGAGAGCGTCGACCGCGCCATGCCCCTCACGGGCCAGCTCCCTGACCCCGTCACGCACCGTCGCAACGTAACCCAGCGTCTGTTCGGCGTTGGGCTCCCGCTGCTGCGCGAATTTGCGACCGTATTCGTCAGTGCCCCACGGCTCGTCGAGGCTCGCCCGGATGTTCCTGACCCGCGTCAGGGCGTCTTCGATGTCGTCGGCGACGCTGCCGACCACCTTGAAGAGATGGTGGGCCCCCTCCGGGTCGATCCTCGTCTCGTCAGCCATCGGCCCGGCCCGCCTCGTTCTTCGCGGCCCGGACGATCGACGGCAGGTCGATCGCGGAGGTCATCAGTGATCCGACGACCACGTCGAGATTCACCTTCCCGCCGGCCAGGTCGCTGAAGGAGACGCCGGGCACCACGTCCCGGCCGGCCATCTCGTCGATCTTCCCGAACGCCTCGGCGCGGCCCCGGCGCAGCGTCTCGAGCAGCAGGCTGCTCAGCTCGTTGGGTGCCATGCCGCGGTACTTGGTGTTGTTGAACGTCAGCTTCACCAGCTCGCCCCGGCCGTCGAACACGGCGCTGAGCATCTTGTTGGGCGACTCGACGGTGGTGCTCGCCGCGCGCATCTTGGCCTGGAACTCATCCAGTTTGCGCCGCTCCTCGGCGAGCACGGCGAAGACCGCGTTCAGTCCTGGGCCGCCTGGCCCGTGGTCGGTCTGGTCAGCCATTCCGGTCACCCTTCCTCCCGTCCCCGAGCTCCTTGCGAAGCCCTTCCCGAATGTGCTCGTCGACCCGTTCGCTGCGCCCGAGCACGTTCCACCCGGCATCGGCGTCCTTCCACACCGTCGGGTCGCCCTGGGCGAGGGTGCTGCTGCGACGCTGCCCACCGGCCTCGCTCTGCATGCCACCCATGCCACCCATACCGCCCATGCCACCCATGCCGGCCCCCATGCCGCCCATCGGCATGAGCGGCATCATCGGGAGGCCGCCGCCGCCCGCCCCGCCGCCGCCTCCGGACGGCGGAGCGGCAGCGTCGCCGGGTTGACCCGCCCGGACCGTCGGGGCCGCCGGGCGGAAGAGGTCGGCGGCAGCGGAGTCCGCCGCGAGCACGACCCCCGGCGGCTCGTCCCGCGCCGCCGCGAAGAGGGCGTGGCGGATCCCCGGCTCGTCGACGGCCTCGGCCGTCGGCGGGTGCTGGCCGCCGAGTCCGAGGCCGACATCGCGGTACGTCTCGGAGAGGCCCTGGAGTACGACCCGCGCCCGGCGGTCCCACTCGTCGTCGGAAGGACCGCCGTCCGCGGCTCGCTGCACCTGCAGGTCCCGCACCCGCGCCTGCCCGACACCGAGCGCGTTCGCCGTGACCCGCAACTGCTGTCCGCACTCGGCGTCGTCCAGGCTGTGCACCAACTGCCGGGTACGACGTGACGGTTCGCCAAGTCGGACAACTGTGGCCTGGGTGCTCCGCCACGCGTCGTCCAGCTCACCCAGCGCACGGTCGAACGACTCGGCGATCGCCCGCAGGCCACTCCGGGCCTCGTCGAAGAGCCGGGCGGACGTCTCCATGTCCGCCCGGGACGCCGCGTCGAGAGCGTGGGCGATGTCCTGCAGTGTCTGTGGCTGCCCGGTCGGGCCTCGTCTCGCGCTGCCCACGGGTCAGTTCCTCCCCACGGCCTTGCTGGAGACCGCTTCGCCGTCGTCGCCCCACATGCCGTCCTCGCCGACGAGCCAGGTGTTGCGTTCGCGGTCCCGATCGCCCTGGTTGCCCATGCCGCCACCCATCGGCGGGGACATCGGCATTCCGGACCCGACGCCCTGACCGGCCTGAGCGCCGGCCGACAACGCGGACGACGGAGAGTTGCCGGGATCTCCCGAGACCACCGGCGCCAGCTCAAGTGGGGCAGGCAGGTTCTCCCCGCCCCGGTCGCCGCCACCGCCGGAACCACCGCCATCGCCACCACCGCCGAAACCGCCACCCGAACCACCACCGGGACCGCCACCCGAGCCGCCACCCGAACCACCACCGGGACCGCCACCCGAGCCGCCGCCCGAGCCGCCGTCCGCGCCGGCGGTGGACTTGCCGTTGAGGTAGTCCGAGATGGACGAGTGACCGCCGGGCTCGTCGATCAGGTCGTCGATGGCCTCGTCGGCGGCCTCCTTGGCGTCGGTGAGCGCCTCCACCCGTGCCTCGCGCTCGGCCGGAGTGTCGCCCTCACCCTTGCCGGCCCGTTCGTCCTCGATCATGTCGTCGAGTGCGTCGGTGACGGACTCCTTCGCCTCGACGAGGGCACTGTCGCGGGCCTTCTCGGCGGCCCCGTCGCCCTTGCCGTCGCCCTCCTTGCCGCCCTTGTCGGACTGGCCGTCGCCCTTGTCGGGCTGACCGTCGCCCTTGCCCGTCAGATCCTCGATCGCGTCGTCGGCTGCTTTGCGGGCGTCCGCGAGGGCGTCCTCGCGGGCCTCCTTGGCCTCGGTGTCCGCGCCACCGCCCGTCGTGCTCTCGCCGTCGAGATCGTCAATGGCGCCGTCCACGGCCTTCTGCGCCTCGTCGAACGCCCGCTCGCGCGCCTCCTTCGGGGTGGTGTCGCCCGCGTCCTCGTCCTTCAGGTCCTCGATCGCCTCGTCCGCCGCCTCCCGGGCGTCCTCCAGCGCGTCCTTGCGGGCGGCGTCGACCTCAGGATCACCTGTCGGCTTCTCGATCAGATCCTCGATCGCCTCGTCGGCGGCCTCCTGCGCCTGCTCCAGCGCGTTGTCGCGGGCCTGCTCGGCGACCGGATCGGCGGTCGAACCGCCCTGCAGATCCTCGATCGCCTCGTCGGCCGCCTTCCGGGCATCCTCCAGCGCGTCCTTGCGCGCCTCCTCGGCGACCGGGTCGGCCGACGACGTCGGTGGTGTCCCGTCCTTCGAATCGCCGCCGCCAGCGAGGCCGTCGATCGCGTCGTCGGCCGCCTCCCGGGCATCCTCGAGGGCGTCCCGGCGCGCCTGCTCGGCGGCCTCACCCGGGGTACCCGAGCCGCCCCCCGCCTTGCCGGATTCGGAACCGGGACTCTTACTCCCGGGTTCACCGGACGTCACCGGGACACCGCCGCCAGCCCCGCCCAACAGGCCGTCGATCGCGTCGTCGGCCGCCTTCTTCGCATCCTTCAACGCGTCCTTGCGCGCACCCGCGCCAGGCGCAGCACCCGAGCCGGGGCCGCCGCTCGTGGGGGGCGCACCGGCACCCGCCGCGCCGAGTCCCTGGATCGCGTCGGACGCCGCCTTCTTGGCGTCCTCGAGCGCGCGGTCACGTGCGGGGTCACCGTTCTTGAGGTCATCGATGGCATCGGTCGCCGCGCCCTTCGCGTCACTGAGCGCCTTGTCCCGCGCGGCGTCACCACCGGAGGTCCCACCGCCGATCGGCGCACCACCGCCGGAACCGGAGGGCGCACCACCGCCGGAGCCGGAGGGCGCACCACCGCTGGAGGTCAGTGGAGCCAGCTCCGCCGGGGTCGTGATGCCGTTGGTCGGCGGCGCCCCACTGCCGGACCCGTTGGACAGGCCCTCGATCGCGTCGGTCGCGGCCTTCTTCGCCTCGTCGAGTACGGCGTCATGCGTGGGGTCACCGTTCTTCAGATCGTCGATGGCCTCGGACACCGCGCCCTCGGCCTCGTCGAGGGCCTTCGAACGGCCATCGCCCCCGCTGTTCCCGCCACTACCGCTGCCACTGCCACTGTTCCCGCCGCTACCGCTACCGCTACCGCCGCTACCGCTACCGCTACCGCTACCGCTCCCGCTCCCGCTCCCGCTACCGCTCCCGCTGCCGCCGCTCTCGTTCTTCTCGTCCTCCTTCTTGTCCTCCTTCTTGTCGTCCTTCTTGTCGTCCTTCTTGTCGTCACCGCTGCTGGTGTCGATCGGCTTGAGCACCGCGATGTCCAACTTGGGCAGCCGGCCACCGAGGTCCTGGTACGTCGTGGACAACTCCATCAGCCGTGCCCGCAGGTTGGACATGATCCAGCGCTCGCCGGCCTGGTAGGCCTGGCCCAGCCCCCGCTCCAGGTCCGCCTGCTTGGAGCTCTGGTCGTCGACTCCGGTGTAGATCCTGTCGATCTCGGAGGTGACCCAGTCCCGCAGTCGGTCGGTCAGCCGGTGGCCGGTGTCGATGATGTCCCAGAAATCCCGGCGGAAGCTCACGATGGCGTCGCCGACGTCGCCGATCTTGGTGCCGTAGGCGTTGCTGTCGAGGACGTTGTAGACGCCCTTCCTGCTCTTTCCGACCACCTCCGCGACATGGGTGTCGAAGGCGGCGGCGGCATCTCCGGCGAAGGCTGGTTTCGCCCCACCGGTCAGCTCTTTGGCCAGCTTGTCGAAATCTTCCAGGACGAGGTCGAGTTCGACCTCCGCCTTGTTGAACGCCTCCTCGGCCTCGGCCCAGCCGCCCTCGGCGTTGAGGCCGGGCTCGGTGATGTCCGCGACGAACGGGCCGATCTCCGTCCACACCGCGTAGTTGCGGAACGTCTCTCCCGTGGGTGGGCTCTTCTCGTCGAAGGACCCGACTTCACCCGTTGGCACGATTCCCCCACCGCTCGGACTCGTCACGATCTGCCGGAATGCGCCGAGGAGCCCGTGGGCCCCCCGGCGTCACCTCGAAACGCTCAGCGGTTGCCGAACCGGTTGCCGGAGCGGATGTCCTGCTCCTTCATGTCGTCGGCACGAATTCCCAGTTCCTTGGCCAACTCCGCGACGATGGTGTTCATGTCGGCGAAGTTGTCCTCGATCTGCTTCGAAAGCTGGTTGTAGTTCGCGGCCGCCGGCCCCGTCCAGGTGTCGAGCGCGTGGCCGGTCTCCTGGGACAACTTCTCGATGTAACCCTCGACGTCGCGGTTGACCCGCTGCATCTGCGAGATGCCCTCGAAGATCTGGTCGTACTGATAGCCGATGAGGCCGTTGCCGGACATGGCCGGTCCCCTTTCCGATCGCTTGTGCTGGCTCAGATGTCCTTGAGAATGCCCACACCGATGGCACCGACCTGGCCGGCGTTCGCCAGATCCTGCTCGTCGAAGTCCTGCACCGTGCCGTCCACGTTGCCGGCCATCTCGTTGAGGTCCGCGACGATGCGGGTCACCTCCTCCATCCAGTCGTCGCGCGCCTCCAGCAACGCCTTGATCATGGCGCCGTCGCAGTAGTCGTCCATCAGGTCGACAGCCGCACTGAACCTGTTCTTCGCGGCGTCGACGTCGCCGGCCGTCTGTCGGTGGTCCCCCGCGACCCGATTGGCGGTAATCGGATCGAGGGTGGTATTACCGTTCGCCATGGCTTCCTCTCCCTGCTCTGGACTGTGGTGATCCGGTATTTCTCGCCTGGTGGGGCTCATGCAACCAGCGGGTCTGGCGACAACACCGCCGCAGCGGGCCCACCGGTCCCTTCGCGGGGAAAACCCCCGTCAACCACCCCAGGTTTCGCTCACCAGCGCCGCGGCCGGATCCAGCGCCGGACCGGTCGGCAACAGTTCCAGCAACTCGGAAGGGACGTCGACAGGCGTCGTGCCGGCGTAGCCGAGCGCCTCCGCACCCCTGGGCGGCAACGGGAACTTCACGCCGTACTCGGAGACGAGATAGAGCGCCCCACCACCGCCCGGCGCGTACGGGTTGCGGGCGAGCACCCCCGTGCCGGCGGCGATCAAAATCCGGTCCACGATGCCGCCCGCCGCGACAGCGGTCCGCGGCACCGGCAGGGCGGACCGCGCCGCCGACGTCGAGATCCTGGTCAGGGTGACAGTCACCGCGTCCCGCGCCGGCCGGAAGCCCACGCACGGCAGCACTGACGCACCGCTCACCGGTTTCGGCGGCTCGGGCGGATAGCCGTCCACGAACTCGGTGCTACTGGCGACCGTGGCGCCGGCCAGTTCGTCCGGCCGCGCGGGAATCGGCGCTACCCCACCTCCGGGGTACGCCGCCTGAATCGCCGGATCAGCCAGGACCAGGGCTGCGGCGGTGCGGCTCAGCCGCACGAATCCGTCCGACCGGGACAGGAACAGCTCGGGGGCGTCGCCGACCGGCTTGCGTACCTCGTACACCTGGCCGAGCAGGCTGACTCGCCCGCCGATCGCCGGTCCCGGCCGCCCGCGGTCGCCCACCGCGGGGAAGGCGAGGTCCCGACCGGCCGGGATGGGGTTGAGCCACGCCGGTGTCACGAACACCGGTTCGACGGCCGCGTAGCCCAGCGCCACCGCGGCCTGGTCAGCCAGGTGGTGGCGGCGTCCCTGCCAGACCAGGTATCGCTGGCGGTCGGTCGTCTGGACCAGGAACCCCTCACGGTCGGTCAGTGCGACAGGCCTGGCGAGGTCACCCAGGAGCAGCGTGGTGGCGGCCGTACCCGAGGGCTCGGGTGGTTGGGCGCACACCGTCCACGCACCCGAGTAGAGCCGGCCCGCCACCGGCACCGTGTCGGGTGCGCCCGGTATGCCGATCGGGGCTCCCACCGGTACGCCCCGCAGGGAGTTGCGGGAGACCTGGACGAGACGTGCCGGGCTGCCGCTGCCCAGCACCAGGCGGGCGGTGGCGTAGTTCAGCACCGGTCGGAGCTGTCCCTCGATCAGCAGGTACCGCGCGCCGGTCTCCTTCACCGCGATGACGACACCCACCTGCCGCCAGGAGGAGTCTCCGCCGGGTCGGAAGATGCCGTAGATGCCGAAGCCACCGGCGACGACGATGGCCAGCAGGATCCCGATGACCAGACCGAGGAGCGGACGCTGGTTCGGCGGCTCGTGCGGGTCGGGACGACCCTGCATCACCGCCGAGTTGAGGCGGCTGACCGTGTAGAAGTAGGCGTGAACCTGATCCTTGCGGGACTCCATCAGCTGGCCCAGGCCCGGACCATCTGGTAGATCCCGAGCACCGCGCCGAGCACCGGGATCAGGGCCACCGCGAGAAGGATCTCCAGCACGTCCACGGTCCGCCCCCAGTACGGCCGCAGCCGACGGCCGGGCAGCGTGGACGCCGCGGTCAGGAACGCGCCGGCGACCGCCACCACGGTCGGCACCAGGACGGCGGCCCGCGCCACGGTCCCCTGGTCCGCGGCGTACCGGAGCAGGGTGAAGAGGACAAGCGCCACGGCCGGGGTCATCGTCGCCCAGCGTGCCACCAGGCCGCTCAGGTGCCGGGCTCGCATGCTCAGCAGGGTGGCCGCCAACAACGCCAGGATCATCTCCCAGCGCCCGCCGGCCACCAGCAGCGCCGCGGCCATCAGGACCTGCGCGGCGCCCACCCCGATCGTGAGCGCGGCCAGGTACGCGAGACCCGCGCTCCCCCGTTCCACGACGATCCGGTGCGGCTCGGGGTCGATGTCCTCGGACAGTTGCTCAGGCTTGCCGGGCAGCAGCGGCAACGTCAGCCCGCCGAGCCGGAACGCGGCCGGCGGCAGCATCAACGCCGCCACCATCGAGAAGACCAGCCCACACGCGGCGGCCTCCGGTGGGGTCACCGGACCCGCCGCGGTGAGCAGCGCCGGAACCGCGACGCTCACCGCGAGGGCGAGCGCACCGGCGAAGAGCAGGCCGGCGTCGGCCACCGCGGAGAGCCCGGCGGCGAGCGTCACCACCGCGGCCAGCGCCGCCAGGCAGATCCGCACCGAGAGTGCCGAGTGCGGGGCGATCGCGACAGCCCCGAGCCAACCGGCTGTCGCCGAGTATCCCGCCGCCGCCATGGCCAGCAGCGTCCCCGTCTGCGGGTCCGGGACCGCCCGGCTGACCAGACCGGCGGCGGCGAGGAGCACGACGGTCAGCGCCGCGGCGACGGTGGCACGCACCACCGCGGGCCCACCGAGCCAGAGCACCACCAGGCCCACCGCCAACAGCACCGCGCCGTCGGTGAGCAGCATCGCGCGGGTCCGGGCCACCGTCCAGCGCCACGGGCTGGTACGCGCCTGCTCCCCCACGCCGTCGACCAGGTCGTCGAAGTCGATCGGCGGCAACTGCTCGGCCCGGGGCAGCAGGTGCAGCGTCTCGCCGTCGAGCAGGTTCAGCTCGACGGCCGAGTGCTCCTCGTCCAGCGGCGGCTGGCCGACGCGCTGCACCACCCACCCGTCATGCTCGGCGCCGTGGTCGGCGGCCTCCGGGCTGAGTTGCAGCAGCACCGACGGCAGCAGATCGACGAGCGGCGCGTCCCCGGGCAGGGCCACGTCCACGGCACGCGAGCCGAGCACGAACCGGAGACGTACGGGTGCCGAGAGGCGCTGCGTGCTCAACCGTTCCATCTTGGGGGGGTCAGTGCTTGTACGGACGGTAGTAGCGGCCGTCGTAGGTGTAGGGCTCCAGGTTCAGCCACCAGATCTTCTGGCCGTCCGGACCGGTCTGCTGCTTGCCGTCGATCTCGTAGTACCGGTACGTCTCGCCCCGGAAATCGTCGTCGTTGCCCGGGTTGTGGACGACCTTCTCCCCCGACGGCTCGTGATGCGGATCGAAGTGCTCACCGGTGGGGAGCGGCTTCTCGTCCGGCTTCTTCTCGTCCGGCTTCTTCTCCTCCGGTTTCTCCTCGGTACTCTCCTCGCTGAGTCGCGAGTCGGGGTAGCCGTCGATGTCCTTGAGCAGCGGGCTCTCGCGGAGGTCGAGGTTCGTGTCGTCCTTGGGCCCGATGCCCTTGATGTCGAGGAATTCGTCCATGCCCTCGATGTCGCCGGGCTTGAAGGGTTTGATCAGGTCCTTCCCCGGGTCGATCGTCGACTTGTCCACCTCGGAGCCGTAGTCGCCGGTCTTGTAGCTGGACTGCTCCTGCACCTTGGTCGGCTCGAACTCGGCGTCACCCATGCCGCCGACCACCTTCTTGGCGTCCTTGTTGAACGTGGACACCGCGTCGGCGTTGCTCCCGTCGATCCGCTCGTAGTCGTCGGCGATCTGGTACAGGCCGGTGTTGATCTCGTCGAATGCCCGTTGCAGGTATTTCACGTGTTCGACGATTCCGTCCCGGCGGTCGACGAAGAGATCCTCCAGCCAGGTCGCCGCGTCGAACTTGCCGGCGTTCGGCTCCATCTTCGCCAGGTTGTTGAAGACCGACTGGTGGTCTTCCAGAAGGGCGCCGATCTTCTTGCCGATCTCCCGCAACTGATCCGGGGTAACGCGTGTCTCCGCCACAATCGCCCCCTCCTGCTATGGTCACTGCTGTTCGTTTCTCCGGCGCCGGGTCTGCCTCCACAAGCGAGACCGCGGCCTCCGACATCGCCTTCGGTTCGAGCGCCGAATCCCCAGGACGATAAGCCCGCTGCCGCGCGCCCGACGGGTGCTCGGCAGGCGACCGGGCCGATCGGAGGGAAACCCCTCACCGAAGGAGACGAACGTGGGCACGGTGCCGTACGTCCGCAGGGCTCGCCGCGCCGGCCCGGTCGCGCCGGCCGAGGAGATCGCGCTCCAGGAGCCACCGGTCATCCCCGAGCCGGCCGAGCGGGGGCTGAGCGCCGTGCTGATGCTGGCGCCGATGGCCATCGCCTCGCTCGCGATGGTGCTCATGTTCCTGCGACCCAACGCGGGCGCACTGGCCTATGTGGGCGTCTGCCTGATGGTGCTCTCGGCGATCGCGATGTTGATCGTGCCGCTGATCCGCAACGCCGGGCAGCACAAGCACCGGCTCAACGGTGAGCGCCGCGACTACCTGCGCTACCTCGGCCAGGTTCGGCGCAAGGTGCGCGCCGCGCTGACCGAGGAGCGGCGCGCCGCCCGCTGGCTGCACCCGGACCCGGGCGCGCTGTGGTCGATGGCGCTCAGTCAGCGGCTGTGGGAGCGGCGTACGGCGCACAACGACTTCGGCGAGGTACGCGTGGGGCTCGGCACCCGCCGCTCCACCGTGCGGTTGGCCGCACCGAACAGCAAGCCGCTGGAGGATCTGGAGCCGTTGGCCGCGCACGCCCTGCGTCGTTTCCTGCGGGCCTACTCCACCCTGCAGGACGCGCCGATCGGCATCTACCTGCGCGGCTTCGCGCGGATCGGGTTCGGCGGCGACGTGTCGGTGGCCCGGTCCACGGTGCGCGCGATCCTGGCCCAGCTCACCGTCGCCCACTCCCCGCAGGATCTGTTGGTGGTGATCGCCGCCGCCCGGGGCCCGGAATGGGACTGGGCCAAGTGGCTGCCGCACGTGCAGGACGACACCGTTCCCGACGTCACCGGCACCCGGCGGAGGTTCGCCACCGACGGGACCGAGATCGAGGAGGCTCTCGCCACGCTGAACGTGCAGGACCGCCCCGGCTACGAGCCGGACTCCCCGGTCACGGCCATCGAGCCGTTCGTGGTGCTCGTCCTCGACGGACCACGCCTGCCGACCGGCCACCGCCTCGGCGTGGAGGGCTATCGCAACGTGCTCACGTTGGACGTGGGCGCGACGCTGGGCTGGGAGGCGCACCCGCACACCCTGCTGGTGCGGGCCACCGAGCAGCAGTTGGACATCGTCTCCTTCGACCACCTCGGCAAGTCCAGCAGCAGCCGACTGTGCCGCCCGGACCGGTTGGGCGTGGTGGCGGCAGCGGCGCTGGCCCGGTCGATGGCCCGCTACCGGGTGGGCGCGGGCACCGACACCGAGGAGCCGCTGGCCACCGACTACGACCTGGCCGGCCTGCTCCAGCTCGGTGATCTGACCGCCCTGGACCTGACCGCCTACCGCGCCGGGCGGACGGCGGCGCAACGGCTGCGGGTGCCGATCGGCATGTCGGCCACCGGCACCCCGATCGAGCTGGACATCAAGGAGGCGGCCGAGGGCGGAATGGGCCCACACGGGATGCTGATCGGCGCCACCGGGTCGGGCAAGAGCGAGTTGCTCCGTACGCTGGTGCTGGCGCTTGCCGCCCGGCACACCTCCGAGGAGCTGAACCTCGTCCTCGTCGACTTCAAGGGCGGAGCGGCGTTCCTCGGCTTCGAGCGACTGCCGCACACCTCGGCCGTGATCACCAACCTGTCCGAGGAGTTGGAGCTCGTCGACCGCATGCAGGACGCGCTGACCGGTGAGTTGAACCGTCGCCAGGAGCACCTGCGGGCGAGCGGATACCCGTCCCGGCGCGACTACGAGAAGGCGCGGACCGAGGGCGTCGTGCTGGAGCCGATGCCGGCGCTCGTCATCGTCGTCGACGAGTTCAGCGAGATGCTCAGCAGCAAACCCGAGTTCATCGACGTCTTCGCGATGATCGGCCGGCTGGGCCGCAGCCTCGGCGTGCATCTGCTGCTGGCCAGTCAGCGCCTCGACGAGGGGCGCATCCACCAGATCGAGACCCACCTGTCGTACCGGATCGGTCTGCGGACCTTCTCCTCGATGGAGAGCCGCAGCGTGCTGGGTGTGCCGGACGCGTACGAGCTGCCCAACGTGCCGGGCAACGGTTACCTGCGACCGGACACCCAGACTCTGATCCGGTTCAAGGGCGCCTACTGCTCCGGGCCGTGGCGACCGCCGCACCAGCGCCGCCTCCAGGCGGTTCAGGGTGGTCTCGTTCCGTTCGGCACCGAGCACCTGCGCCCCGAGGTGCCGGTGACGCCGGAGCCGGACGAGGCGCAGGAGAACGAGGAGAAGCCGCCGGTCATGGCCGACGTGCTGCTGTCCGTGCTGCACGGGCACGGCCCGGCCGCGCACCAGGTGTGGCTGCCGCCGTTGACGGAGACCACGACGCTGGAGAAGCTGCTGCCTCCGCTGATCGACCACCCCACCCTCGGCCTGGCCCCGGTGGGCGGCTACGGCACCGGCCAGCTCGTCGCGCCGATCGGCCTCGTCGACCTGCCCGCGCAGCAACGGCGGGAGCTGCTGCTGGCCTCCCTGGCGGGCAGCAAGGGCAACGTCGGTGTGGTGGGCGGCCCACAGAGCGGCAAGAGCACCCTGCTGCGGACGCTGATCAGCGCGTTGGCGCTGACCCACACCGCCGCCGAGGTGCAGTTCTACTGTCTCGACTTCGGCGGCGGCGCGCTGGGGGCACTGTCGCGGCTGCCGCACGTGGGCAGCGTCGCGGGCCGGCTCGACCGCGACCGGGTGACCCGTACCGTGTTGGACCTGACGAACCTGATGGCCCGCCGGGAACAGATCTTCGCCCAGCACGGCATCGACTCGATGACCAGCTACCGGCGGGCCCGGCAGGCCGGCGGATACCAGGCCGAGGACCCGTACGGAGACGTGTTCCTGGTGATCGACGGGTGGTACACGGCGCGACAGGACTTCCAGGAGCTGGACGACCGCTTCGGTGAGATCGCCGCGCGAGGGCTGAGCTTCGGCGTTCACCTGCTCGTCTCCGCCGGTCGGTGGTCGGAGATCCGACCCTGGCTGCGCGACGTGTTGGGCACCCGGTTCGAGCTGAAGCTCGGCGATCCGGTGGAGTCCGAGGTCAACAGCCGGGTGGCGGCGACCGTGCCGGCCATCCCGGGCCGGGGCATCACCCCGGACCGGCGGCACTTCCTGACGGCCCTGCCCCGCATCGACGGGATCCCGGAGACCGAGGACCTGGCCGAGGCGACGGCCGAGCTGGTCGAGGCCCTGGACGTGCCCAGCGCACCGCGCGCGCCGCGGGTGCGACTGCTGCCGGAGGTGCTGCCGGTCGCGGATCTGCCGGTCGCGACCGCGCCCACCCGCGAGGCCGAGATCCGCGTTCCGCTCGGGCTCGACGACGTACGCCTGGCTCCGCTGTGGCACGACTTCGACGCCAACCCACACCTGCTGATCTTCGGGGACACCGAGACCGGGAAGACGAACCTGCTGCGGCACATCGCCCGCAGCGTCGCGGCGCACCACCCGCCCGCCGAGGCACGGGTGGTCTTCGGCGACTTCCGCCGCGAGCTGCACGACGCGATCCCGCAGGCGAACCAGATCGGGTACTCGATGTCGGCGGAGCGGCTCACCGCGACCATCGCCGAGGCGGGCCAGGTGCTGACCGGCCGGCTGCCCGGCCCGGACATCCCACCGAGCCGGCTGCCCCGACGAGACTGGTGGACCGGTGGCCGGCTGTTCATCATCGTCGACGACTTCGAGCTGATCGAGGGCGGCCGGGACTCGCCGCTGCAACCCCTGCTGCCGCTGTTGCCGCACGGCGCGGAGATCGGGCTGCACCTGATCATCGCGCGGAGCACCGTGGGCGCCTCCCGGGCGATGATGAGCCCGGTGCTGCGTCGGGCCTGGGAGTTGGGCTCTCCCGCGATCCTGTTCTCCTGCCCCCGGGAGGAGGGCACCTTCCTCGGCAACATCCGGCCGCGGACGCTGCCCACCGCCCGCGGCCAGTACATCGACCGCCGACGCTCGGTCCGCCTGGTGCAGACCCCCGTGGTGCCGGCGCCGGCGCAGCCGGCGCAGTGACGCCGTACGCCGGACCAGCCGGCGCAGTGACGAGCCGGCGCCGGAGCAGCCGGCGCAGTGACGCCGTACCGGGGCCTCAGGTCGTCGGGGTTCGGCGGACCTCGACGACGCGGCCGGGCCGCCAGCGGCGTCGGTGCCCGGCGGGCATCAGCACGTTGAGCAGGACGACGAGCCCGGTCAGCACGACGGCGAGCCCCGCGCCGAGAGTGACCAGGTAGCGCCCGATCGGGTCGGGGGGCGGCAGGTCGGGGTGGCGGGCGGGCGGCATGGGCAGGCCGGGCCGGGCGGCGTCCTCCTCCGGCAGCACGGTCGCCACGGCGGCGGCCGGGTTGACCACGCCCCAGCCATAGCCCGGGTGCGGCAACGCCACCGCCGGGTGGTCGGCCGTGACGAGCAGCCGGTGCCGCACCTCGGCCGCCGTCAGAGCCGGCCGGTACGCCCGGACCAGCGCGGCGACGCCAACCACGAACGGTACGGCGTAGCTGGTGCCGCTGCCCTGCCAGTGGCCCGGCCCGCCGGGGCCGATGCTCACCACGTCCACACCGGGCGCGGTCAGCCCCAGGTGCCGGCCAGTCTGCGAGAACCCGGCGAGGGTGCCGTTGGCGTCGATCGCGCCGACGGCCAGCACGGTGGGCAGCGCCGCCGGGTACGCCACCTGCTGGCCGTGCTGGGCGCCGTTGGCGGCGGCGGCGACCACCACCACGTCCCTGGCCTCGGCGTACGCGATGGCCTCGACCAGGCTGGGCTCCGGGGCCTGCGTGCTGGCGGAGATGTTGATGACGTCCGCGTCGGCGTCCACCGCCGTGCGGATGCCCTCGGCGAGCAGCGCCGCCGTTCCGTCGTCCGTGCCGGTGGCCACCCGGATCGGCAGGATCCGCGCCTCGGGTGCGACGCCCACGAAGCCGGTGCCCGCCGCCGGCGCCGCACCGATGATGCCGGCGATGAACGTGCCGTGCCCGAAACAGTCGTCGTCGGCGCGCGGCCGGCCGGCGGCGGTGAGGTCGACGCCGGCGAGCACCCGGCCGCTGAGTTGCGGGCTGTTCGTGGCCACGCCCGTGTCCACGATCGCCACGGTGACGCCCTGACCGCGCGACAGCGGCCAGGCCCGCTCCACGCCCAGCCGTTCCTGCGCCCAGGGCACACCGCTCTCGACGGTCTCCGGCGGACGCAGGCAACCGCCGGTGCGCGCCGGTGGGGTGGGCGCGGCCACGACCACCGGCCAGCCGGTGACGATGGTGAACGCCACGACCACCGCGCCGGCCAGGCCACCCGCCACGGCTAGCGCGGCGTCGCCGACCGCGACGCCTGGTCCACGACGGCGACGACCGCCAGGGACCCGTCGGCCGCGGTGACGCTGAACCGGTCGAGTCGGTCTAAGGGCACGGGGCAGCCGCGGGCAACCTCCTGCCGGAAGTCCGTACCGGTCACCACCGCCAGCTCCCAGCTCTGCCCGTCGACGTCGGTGACGAACAGCCGGTAGGCCGCACCGACCCGCAGCCCGGCCAGGGTGGCCCGCAGGTTCACCGCGCCGTCCTGCTGCGAGACGACCACCGACAGGGTGGCACCGCTGGGCGCGTCGGTGGCGTTGGTGACGAGCGTGAGGACGGTGTTCCCGCCGTTCGGGACCGCCAGGTCCGGGGTGGTCGTGGGGGTACGCAACGACTGGCCGACAAGCAGACCCGCGAAGACCAGCGCCACCACGGCGAGGCCGGCACCCGCGAGCTTCATCCGGCGCCGACGCCGCTGGCGGCCGGGCCGGGTGGTCGCCGTGGACGTCGCCCGCCCCGGGCCGGTGCTTGCCCGGTTCGCCGCAGGAGCACCGGTCGGCCCCACCGCACGGGCCGTGTCCGCCGGGGCGGGCAGCACGGCGGGAGGCACCGGCGGTGGACCGGGCTCCGGTTCCCGCTCGTCGACCGGCTCCGGACCGGCCACCACCGGGATCGGCGGTACGCCGAACTCGGCCACCAACTCACGGCGGTCGAGATCGGAGAGCAGGGCGAGCATCGCCACCGCCTCGCCCAGCGCGTCGGCCTCGGCGGAGCACGGGGCACAGGTGGCAAGGTGGCTCTCGACCGCGTCGCGCTGGTCCTCGGCCAACCCGCCGGCCAGGTACACGCCGAGCGCGCTGCGGAGCTGGGGCTCATCGCACACGTCGTCAGCCATGTCGCACCAAGTCCTCAATCCCTCGCCCGCGCGGCTGGTCGCCCGCGGTCCCCGACCTTCTAAGAACGGAACTGCCCACGGGGGAGTTCACGACCGGGGACGTCTGTGCTGTCACGAAACCGACCGTCGCTCAGTGCGCGCCGGTGAGCGTCGGCTGACTCGGCTGTTCGTCGGGCGTGGTCCCCGCCGGCCAGTCCGCGTCCAACCCATCGTCCTCGCCTCCGGTCTCCGTGTCGGCCCGCCGTACGCTGCGGCGCAGGCGAATCACGAGCAGCGCGCTGAGCACGAGCCCCGCCAGCACGGTCAGCAGGAACGCGACCCGGATGCCGTCGCCCCCGGTGCTCTGACCGGAACGCCGACCGGTGGACACCTGCGTCGCCTCCTCGGGCAGCTCCCGGGTCACCGCGGCCTCCGGATTGATCATGCCACCGCCGTACCGGGCATCCGGCTGCGCGTCACCCATCTTGTCGGCCGTGGCCAGAACCCGGTGGGCGACCTGCGCGGCCGACAGGTCGGGGTGGGCGGCACGCACCAGGGCGACCTCGCCGGCGACCAGAGCGACCGCGTACTGCGTGCCGCTGCCGACGAACTGCTGCGTGCCGTTGATGCCGATGCTGGAGACGTTGACCCCCGGCGCCACCACGTCGACCAGGTCCGCGGCGTACTCCTCCAGGAGCTTGCCGTCCACGCCGACACCGGCGACGCTGATCAACTCCGCCGGCGGGGCGGTGGCGCCCGGACCGGCCGGAGCGCCGGCCACCACGACGATGTTGCGGCTGAGCGCCGCCTCGATGGCCCGCAGCACGCCCTCGGCGGTGGCATCCACGTACGAGCCGAGCGCGATCACCGTCGCCCCGGCGGAGACCGCCACCTCGATCGCCGTCGCCTGGGCGACCGCGTCCGCGGACGGCACGTCGGTGACCACCCGCACCGGCATGACGACCGACTCCGGGGCGACACCCGCGAACGCGTCCCCGTCCACCGGCTGCGCGGCCACCAGGCCCGCCATCGCCGTACCGGTGCCCAGGCAGTCGCTGTCCCCGCGGCCGTCTCCGGTCACGATGTTGGCCCCGACCGACACCCGGCCGGCGAGTTGGGCCGCTCGACCGTCGACGCCGGAATCGACGATCGCGACGAGCTGCCCGACGCCTCGGGTGTGCGGCCAGGCCAGGTCGGCGCCCAGCCGCACGCTGGCCCAGTTCGACGGTGCGCTGGCGGCGGTCGCCGTGACGCATTTGCCCGGCGGTGCGGGTGGTGGCGGCGCGGACGGTAGCTGCGCCGGGCCCGGTGTCGGGGTGGGGATCGGCGGCGTTCCGCCGAGGGGGGAGGCCGGAGCCGACGGCCGGCCCGGAACAGCGGGTACGCCGGGAACGCCTGGTGCCTGCGGCGTGGACGCCTGCGGCGGGACGCCCGGAGCACTCGCGGCTGGTGCGGCGGCGGGAGCGGTGCTGGGCAACACGCCGTGCTGGAGACCCGCCCCGACCGCGTCCCAGGGCACGACCAGGTACCAACCGGCATGGAGGGTGTTCGGGTCGGTGAGCGCGCCGCCGTCCGGCTGCCGTCGTGCCGTGTTCAGGTTGAAGATCTCGGTGGAGCGCGACGAGTTGCCCAACAGCCGGCCGGCGATCTCACCGAGGTTCTCCGGCTTGCCCTGGTAGGCCGAGGTGACGGTGTAGTAGAGGACGTACTCGTCGACCGCGGCCCGCGCCGGCGCGGCGGGTGCGCCGGCGACGAGCACGACCGCCGCGACGATCGCCCCCACCCAGCCCCGCACGCCGCGTGGATCCGTGCCCCGCCTCCGTGTCATCTGCTGAGCACCCAGCGCTGGTCGACGGCGTAGCTCTGCCGACCCCATTGGGTGATCGGGGTGCCGTTCTTGCCGCAGCAGTCGTCGCCGAGGATGTCGACCGCCTTGCCGGAGTTGCGGTTGATGAGGGTGACCCACGTGCCGCCGTCGATGAACGACCACTGCTGGCTGGGGTTGTCGAACGCCGGGTCGACCTGCACCACCTCGGCGGCGTCCTTGATCGAGCCGCCGCGGATGCCGAGCGCCTTGTTGTTGAACGCGTTCGTGATCACGACGTACCTCGGATCGGCGGCCTTGGCGATGTGCCAGTACTGGTCCTTCTGGTGCAGGTTGTCATTGAGCTGGATGGTCGTCCCGCCGGCGGTGACGTTGTCCTTCCCCGGCACCTCCATGACCCGGCCGCTCAGGACGTTGGTGAACTGGTAGGAGACAGCCGGGTCCCATTTCGCCGGCAGGGCGGTGGCCGGCGGCGGGGGCACGGGCGACGGAGTCGCGGCGGGCGTGGGTGGCGCAGCCGGTTTCGTCGGCGCGGGGGTGGGCACCGCCGAGGGCGACGACGACGGCGGCGCGGACGGCGATGCCGAGGGCGACGGCGGCGGGGCCGGGCGACTCACCGACGGTGACGGGAACGCGCTGGCCAGTCGGCTGTCCGAGGTGTACGCGTTGAGGTAGAGGTCGACCGTGTCGACGAGCTGCGGAACGGCGGCGCCACGCGGCACTCCGCCCTTGGCCCGCACCGCCGTGACCCCCCACTGGTACGCCGCGAGCGCCAGCGAGTAGGGGTCGGTCTCCTCCCCCGACTGGCGCAGGTTCATTCCGGAGAGCTGGTTGCGCAGGTCGCACATCGCGGTGGCGAGGGTGGGGATGGCCACCTGCGGGTCCCAGACCGATGCGCTGTCGGACGGCTTGTACTCCTCCCACAGCGATGGCGTGAACTGGGCGATGCCCTGGCCGCCGCCGCTGCCCTTCAGGTTCGGATTGAAGGCGGAGAGCGACCTCAGCTGCGCGGCGATCCGGGCAGCGGACACGGTCGACGGGCAGACCTGACCGGCCTTGACTACCGCGTCGACGTACTCCTCGGGTATGCCCACCTTGTCCGCGGCCGGAGTGGCGGACGGCCGTGCCGGCTTCGTCGCGCCCGAGAACTGCGGCTGCTTGGCGTACCAGTTGGCGTACCCGGCCACCGTGTCGACGTACTCCTGGGCGGACGTCGGCACCCCCTTGGCCTTGACCACCGCGTCCAGACCGACCTTGTCGGCCGCGACGGCCGCCTTCCAGAGGTCGCCGCCGGCGCCGCCGGCCCGGACCTGGCCGATCGCCTCGCAGGTACGGTGCGCCAGCGCGAGCACGTTGGCGCGGACGTCGGCGCGCTGGGCCTGCTGCCACGGCGCCCACGTCTGCCAGGCCCGGGAGTCCAGTCCGGCGATGCCCTCGCCGGACTCGGACACGGCCGTCGCCTTGAACCCCGAGGCGGCCATCAGTTGTGCGGCGAGTCGCGGCCCGGTCAGCGCCGGGCAGGAGGTGGCGCCGACGACGATTGCCGGCAGCACGTCGGCGGGGACCGGTTCACCCTCGACTGTGGTCTCGGCCAACGCCGGCCCGACCTGGAGGCCGGCCGCCACGACGCAGACGACGGCCGCGGTGAAGGCGACCCCGGCCTCGATCCGCTGACGGGTCGTCCGCAGTGAGCCCCATGCGCGCCGGCCCGAGGTGTGCAGGTTGGCCAGGCGTCCGATCACCGATCTCAGTGTCACGGTTGCTTCCCTCTCCGACGGGTGTGCGCTGTGAACGAGCCGCGCGACCGGCTGGTTCACGGTTGGGCGGGCCAACTTCGGAACTTCTGCCGGCGGGCGACTCAGATGCTGAACCCCCGCCCGGCGAGGTCCTCGCGCAGTGCCCGCAGCGCGTAGAAGGTCCGTGACTTGACCGTCCCCTCGGGGATCGAGAGGTTGCGCGCGGCCTCGGCGACCGTGTGTTCCTGAAAGTAGATCTCGATCAGCGCGCTGCGCAGGCGCTCCGGCAACCTGGCCACGGCGTCACGCACCTCGCGGCCGTTGAGCAGGCGGTCGATGTCGTCCACGGCGGCGTGCCGCTCCTCGATGCGCTCGTCAAGCTGCTCGGACGGCCTGCCCCGGGCCGCCCTCAGGTGGTCGATGGCGATGCGTCGGGCGACGGTGAACAGCCAGCCCCGGCTCCACTGACCGTCGGTCGTCCGTGCCTCCGGATGGTGCCAGGCACGCACCAGCGTCTCCTGGACGATGTCCTCGGCGAGGCCACGATTACCCATCGTCAGACGCAGCAGGTAGTTGAGCAGGATCGGCCCATGTGTCTCGTAGGCGAGCCGCAGCGCGTCGTCGTAGGTTGGCTCTGGCGACGACGCACCCGAGAGCATGTTCCCCGCGGCCTGGTTCATGGCAGCGATAACGAGTGCATCGGTACCCGCGTTCAGTGTTCGTGGGGGTTTTCCCGAGGAATCTTGGCAGATCCTCGCGGGCCGGCTCGGCGTCGGAACCCCATTGGGTACGCTGACCTGCCGAAACATCGAAACGGACGGCGCGACCCGGTGCGGTCGCGATGGGACGGATCGCGCGTCGGCTCGACTCACGTCGGACCCGGCCCCCCGTCCGGTCGCGGCGACCCCTTGACCACGTCGGCCGTCACCAGAACCCCGCCGTCGACCTGACGGACGCTGAGCTGACTCAGGTCGTCCACCGACACCGCGACGTCACCGGCGTAGCCGCCGCGGCCCGGGTTGCCGTTCAGCCGACCGAGCAGCAACTCCTCGCCCGCTGTGGTGAGTGCCCACAGCTGGTACGACGCGTCCGGCGCCAGACCGTCGGTCGAGACCCGCAGGTTGACCTGACCGTCGTCGTCGTAGAGAACCGCGGAGAACTCCACGCCGCTGACGCCGTCGTCGGTGGTCGCCACCGCCACGACCGGGCCGGGCGAGTCAGTCGCGTTCCACGGCTCGATGAGCAGTGTCGTGCTGAGCGCGACGGCGAGCAGGCCGGTCAAGCCCACCACGCCACCGATGCGCCGACTGCGTGACCTGGGGCGGCGGTGCGAGTGCGGGCCACGGGACAACGGGCCCGTCGCGGGTCGTGGGGGCAGGAAACCCTCACCGGGTCCGGCGCGGTACCGGTCGGCCACACCAGGCGGGTGGGCCCGGGTCACCGGACGGACGTCGTCAGGGACACCGAGACGGGGCACCGCGCGGGTCTCGCGCAGGATCACGACCGGAGCCTCGGTGCGGGCGGGCAGGTCCCGCGCCAGGGCGGCGCCGGGTGCGCCGAAAAGATGATCACCTTGCGGGGTACGGTCCGGCTCGGCCGGACCCGCCCCGAAATCGGCGATCAAGCGTCGTACGTGTGCGGCGCTGAGCAGGCCAAGAGTGTCAACGGTGTGGTCGATCTCCTCCCGCTCGGCCCGGCAGCTCGCGCAGTGGTCCAGGTGACTGGCGACGTCGCGTCTCTCCACCTCGGACAGCAGACCGAGCACGAGCATGCAGACACTTGTCCGCATCGTCGCGTCGGCGCAGGTGGACGTGAGCATGGGAGGTCATTCCCCGCGGGGGGCGGCGGCAGCGGCCATCAGTCGCCACCCGCTGCCGATCCCCCGCGCCCGGCGGAAAGGCCGGACGTGCGCTCGGACCACCTGGTGCCGACAAGGTCCGGTAGGGTGATCCGCACCGCGTCGCTGATGATGCCCAGCACGCCGGTCGGGCCGAGCAGACCGTCCGTCGCGATGGTCCACTCCTCCGCCGGATCGAGGTAGTCGTGGCTGTCGGCCCACCGCGCCCGTGTCGGCTCCAACTGCTCGCGCAGCCTCGCGAGCCGCCTGGCGACATCGGTGGCCAGCGCGTTGATGGCCGGCCCCGGGTCGGCCGGGTCGCCCGCGCCGTCGGGGACCGGTGCCCACTCGGTGCCGCTCATCGGGACCCACCGGCGGCGAGCGCCAGATCGACCGGCCGGAGGTCGACCTCCGTCTGCAGGTCACCGGCGATGTCCTGGAGCGCGTCGTCGAGCATCCGGGCGTAGATGTCGTACCCGGTCAGCAGCGCGTCGCGACGGGAGGCGGACATCCGCAGGCGTGCCGGGTCGAGGCTCGCCAGGTGGGCGCGGAGCCGGTCGAGTTGCGTACTGATGCCGGCCGCGGCGTCGCGGCACGCGTCGGCGATATTGCCCTGGCCCTGCGGATACGGTGTAATTCCCCTCATAACGCCTCCGATCTCGGGAGAACATCCTGAGAACGATGGGTGGCACGCCCCGGTTCACCATTCCTCCGACGATCCTTGGATCGCGGCAGCACCCGACGACCCCGGCGAAGGACGATGCCACGATGAGACGACGGCTCGCGATGCTCGGCCTCTGCCTGCTCATGCTGGGCGTCAGCACACAGGTGATCGCTCCGGCGGCCGTCGCCGCACCCACCTCGGCGCTGCGCGCTCCGGGCGAGACCGGCAAGTACTACGTCGTCGGGCCTCCGGTCGACGGCCAACGGGAATATCTCTTCGCGATCGCGGCGAAGACACTGGGCAACGGCAATCGGTCCCCGGAGATCTTCGCGCTCAACGAGGGGCGACTCCAACCCGACGGCCGTCGGCTGACCGACGCGACAAGCCTGCAGCCCGGCTGGATCCTCGTCCTGCCCCGGGACGCGACGGGCCCCGGCGTCCAGATCGGCGCGCTTCCGGCACCGACGCCAGCACCAACAGCGGTGTCACCGTCCCCGCCGTCGACCGCGTCCACGGCATCCGCCGACCCGCCGGCACCGTCCACTGTCACCCTGCCGCACCTGTCCGTCCTGTGGTCCGCGACCGGACTGCGGGTGGCGTTGATCGCGCTCGCCGTGCTCCTGCTGCTCTGGGCACACGTGGCCCTCCGCGCACGGCATCGACCCGCCCGTGGCGGTGCGGCGCCGGCCAGCAGCCCGGTCCCGCCCGTCCCGACGACGACTCCCCCGGATCCACGGCCCGCACCGGTGACCGCGCCACCAGCGGAGCAACCACCTCCCCCGGCGCCCGCGAAACCAACCCTCGTGCTGCCACCCCCGGTCGCGGCCGAGCCACCCACACGGCCGCTCGTGGCGGTCACCACCAAGCCACCCGTCCAACCACCCGCGTGGGTCGCGGCCGAGACACCCGCCCAACCACCCGCGGCAGTCACGATCGGGACACCCGCCCAACCGCCCGTGGCGGTCCCGTTGCCGCGAGCCGTGGATCGCACCCCGGCCCGGGCGGTGCCCGACGTCCGGGCGGCCGGGCTTCTTCCGCTGGCCCGTCCCAACCCGTTCGCCACCCTGCTCACGGATCTGACCTGCGGCCCGGACCGGGCGACCGTGCGGCTGGTCGGCGCACGGCCGGCTCGCTGGGGATCGCCCTACGGGTGGCTGACCGACGGGCAGCGACCTCCACCGTCGAGTGCGCCTCTCGTGCTGGGCGACCGGGACGGCCATCGACTGTGGATCGACCTCGCGCTGGCCCCCGACGTGCTCACCATCGGCGGTGACCTGGCCGCCTGCCGCCGGCATGCGCTGGCCCTGCTGGACCAGTTCGACGCCGACACGGACGTGGTGCTGGTCGGCGACGTGCTCGGCGACGCGGCACCCGAGGGTTGCCGCCGGGTCGACGCCGTTGCCGAGGTGGCAGCCGAGGAACCGTCGACGAGGGTACGGGTGGTGGTGTGCGCGGGCCCCGATGCCGTGGCACGGTGGGGTCCCTTCCGCGCGCTGTCGCACAGCCCCCACCGAACCGTACCGATTGTCGTCGGCGCGGGACCCGCGGCACGGTGGTCGATGCGGCTGGACCCACCGGTCGCGGCCCAGACCGCACGGTGAGCTGGCCCAGCGTCGGGCGTACGCCCAGAATGGACGCCTCTCGGCCGGTGCCGGCCCGAGGCGGGACACAGAGCGAGGACTACGTTGCGACCCAGCCGACAGCGCACGCTCGGGGCAGGACCGGAGCAGGTTGCCCCGGTGGATCTGCCGCTATCCGTCGACGGCCTGTGCGACCTCGTGCTGGTTCGCACCGGGGACGGCGGGTTGGCCCGGCCGGCGGATGACGGCACGGCACTGACCGCGGACGAGATTGCCGAGTGCGCGCGGGCGCTCGGAATCGAGGGGGGGCGGGACGTTCGCGTCCTCGTCGACGACGGGGCCCATGACGCGGCCCTGTTCGGGCGGGTCGCCACCGCACTGGGCTGCGACGTCCTGGTCACGCCCGCCGGAGCGAGCGTGCGGCGCCGGACCGGCCCGGGCCTCGCCGGCCCTGCCGAGGCGGTCCCGGTCGACCGGGCGAGCGGGGCGGTGGTCGACTGGGTCCTGGTGCAGCCCACCGCACTCCAGACCACCCGGCCGGGATGGTTCGACCTGGCCGGTGGCCTGGTGCTGCCGAGGACGGGGCTGGCGACACTGCCGCTGGCGGGCGGCCTGGAGTTCGCCAACCGCGAGGACTTCGTCGTACGCCGGGCCGCGGCCGCCCGGCTCGGCGTCGGTCATCCGGACCTGGTGACGGTGGCCCTCGCGACTCGCGCCGGCCAGTTCCGGCTCTCGACGTACCGGCAGGACGCCGCCGGGGAGAGACCGGGCCGGTACTCCGGGCAGGACGTGGCCGCGGCCCTCTCCGCGACGTTCCTGTACGGCGGTGACCTGCGCCTCTGGTTGCGCTGGCCGGACGACACCGCACAGTGCGCGCGCCTCGACGCCGAGGTGACGGCCCTGGCCGAGGCGACCGGCGCGACGGTGTGGACCCCGGAGGTCGGCGGCGAGGCGGTGCTGCTGCGCGGCTGCCTGGACCTGGCCGCCCGGGACCGGTCCGGCGCGATCACCCGCTGGCGGGAATACCGCCCCCCACACGCACCGGGCGCCCCTCGCTTCGCGACCGATCGTGACGGACGGCTCGTGCCCGGTGGCGGGCCCACGGTCGTTGCCGCCGGCGGGGTGGCGCTGATCAGCTCGGAACGGCCGTCGGAGGTCACGTTCCTCGAACGGTACGCCGACCTGTCGGCCGAGCCGGGCATGACGCTCGTCGACCTGACCATTCTCGACGGAGGGCGTCTCGCTCTGCGCTACGCAGATGGCAGCCACCTCGCGGTGGGCGCGGTCGAGCTGCGGGCACTGTTGACGAACGCCGGGTGGCAGGGTGCCGACCTCCAACTGCTGACCCCGGTGGCCGACGAGTGGACCGAGGGCCTGCGGGAGCACCTGAGCGTGCTGGAGTCGGACCTCGGCGTCGAGATCTGGTCGCTGGCCCCCGGCGCGGTCGTCGTGGTCCGCGACGGCCTGGCCCGGGCCGTCGACGAACAGCGACGCCCGGCGCGCTGGTTGCGGGCCGCCGATGCGGATCTGCGGGCCGAGAGCGGTCGGTGGCGCAACGACGATGGTTGGCTGATCCCGCGTCGGCGGGGCGCGGATGAGCCGAGGACGCCTGCGCCGGGGCCATCGCCCGCCGAGCCGGCGGCCGGGCCATCGCCCGCCGAGCCGGTCGCAGCCGAGCGGTCGCCCGGCGAACCGGCAGCCGAGCGGTCGCCCGCCGCACCGGCGGCAGCCGCGCCGCCGCCCGAGCGGGTGTTGCCGGCACCGGGCCCGCGCCCCGCACTGACCGTTCCCGCACCCGGCAGCCGGCCACACGGTCTGCGGTGGTTGCCGGACCGCCCCGAGGTGAACGCCGACCCCGTGCGGGTCTGGCTGGCCAGCCCGTGGTCGCCGCAGCGGGTCGCGGTCGAGGGTGTGCCGTCGGCCGACCTGTTCCTCGTCGGCGACCTCGACGGCGAGCGGGTCGCCCGTGCCCACCCGTACCAGCATCTGCTGTGCCTGCGGGTCGAGGCCGGCGGCCTGGTGGACCTGGACCGGGTCGGTGACCTACCGGTGGACCTGGGCCACCGTGTTGCCGCGGCGGCGGGCAGGTTCCTGCTGCCGGCGGGCTGGCTCGACCAGGCGCGGCTACAGGCGGGCTACGACATCGACGACGCCGGGCGGCCACAGGAGGAGACCGAGCTACCCGGACATGACGTCGTGCTGCGCTGCACCGGGGCGCGACACGGCACGGACGGTCTCCCGGACGATGTGGTGCGCTGGCCCGCAGGCGGGCGGAGGGCCGGCGGCTGGGCGCTGATCCCGGCCGCCGGGGACGAGCCGACTGACGACTTCCTGCCGCTGCACCAGGGCCGACCGCCGGTGCGCGACGGATACCTGTTGGTGCGTCTTCGGGTGGCGGCGGGCCGGGCGATCGACGCGCGAGCCAGCGCCGCCGCGCTGGCCGCCCACACCTCGATCCGCTCGCGCCTGCCCGAGTTGGTGGCCGACGGTGTGACGCTGCTGTTGCCGCCGGGGTCCTACGACGACACCCGGGTGGAGCAGGTGCTGCACACCGACGGAGGTCGCTGGCGGCAGCGGGCGAAAGGAGTCGACCTGGCTCTGCCGAACCTCCTCGAGCATCGGTCCGCACCGGACCTGTGGCGTCCTCAGCCGATGCGATAGTCGCCGAGCAGCACGGCCGTGGCCAACTCCACCCGGGACCGGTAGCCGGTGCGGTTGAACAGTCGGGTGAGCCGGCCCTCGATGCTCTTCGCGCTGTTCTGCGTGGCGGCGGCCAACTGGCGGTTCGACAGTCCCTCCGCGACCAGGGCGGCGAGTAACCGTTCGCCCTCGGCAAGGGTCTGCGCCCGTCCCGGCACCGTGATCCCATGGTCGCGCATCGCCTGGCGGACCCGGGACCGGTGCAGGATCGCGCCCAGGTCGCCGAGGATCTCGTACGCCTCACCCAACAGCTCGACGCTCCGACCGGTCCAGCGGACCACCCGCTCGATCGCCCTGGCCACCTCGTGGGGCTGACCGACGACCCGGGCCAGTGCCACCAGGTCACCGGCCCGCACCCGGTCCGGTCGAACGATCAGTTGGGCGGTGGCGACCCGCAGCGCGCCGATGGCGGTGGTCTGGTCCGCCGCCGCCACGGCGGACGCGGCGGCGGTGCGGGCCGCTTCGCCGTCACCGCGTTCGGTCGCGAGTTCCGCGGCCACCAGCCAGAGTTCGTCCAGGCCGACGACCAGCCCGTGCCGGGTGGCGGCGGCCAGGGCGTCGCCGACGACGCGTTCGGCGGCCGGCGCGTCGCCGAGGATCCACTCCGCCTCGGCCGCCACGGGTGCCAGCAGGTACGGCAGCGGGGCGGCGTCGGTGCGGGCGGCGTCGAGCAGCGCTCGGGCCCGCACCGGCCAACCACGGGCGAGCAGTATCTCGGCTGCCGCCCGATGCACGGTGCTGTGTGCCACCGGACGGGTCACGGGGAGATCGGCTGCGATACCGAGCAGCGCGGCGTCCTTCGCGGCATCCCACCGGCCCGCACGCCAGTGGACCAGGCACCGCTCGGGCGCCGGCAGATCGGCCACCGTCAGACCGCCCTCCGTCAGCTCACGATCCGCCCGGTCCAGCGCACCGACGACCGCCGCCAGGCTGACCCGCGCGACGGTGTCCGCGAAACGGCGGCGGGCGGCGCCCCGAACCGACCCACCGAGGCCGTCACCGGCCGAAACGCCGGCCACCGGGGCTCCGCCGGCCGAGCCGTCACCAGCCAGAGCATCGGCCACCGGGACGCCGCCGGCCGAAGCCTCGGCCACCGGGTCTCCGCCGGTGCCGGCGGTGATCGGCGTGCCGATCAGCAGTTCGCTGTCGGAGCGGGTCGAGTCGGACGGCAGCAGGCTCGCGGCCTCGGCCCAGCGGTCCAGGAAGCAGAGCGCCGCGGCCCGGGTCGTCCGGGTCGGCACCCGACCGCCGGGCAGCCAGGGTTCGCCGGCCGCGACGGCCTGCACGTCAGGCGCCGCACGCGCGCCACGCGCGCTGGCGAGGGCGAGCAGTTCGGCCTCCTGCCGGGCGGCGTCGGGCAGGGTGTCGGCGTACTCGCCGAGCAGGTGGCGCACCTGCGCCTGGGCGACGGCGTACCGGCCGATGCCGAACTCGGCGACGGTTCGGGCCAGCAGGGCCTCGGCACGGTCCGCGGGATCGCCGCTGAGGTCGGCCGCGCCGCCCCACCAGCGTGCCGCCGCGGCGGGCGCGCGTACCGCCGCAATGTCCGCGTGCCGGCGCAGCAGCGCCGCCGCCGGCTCGGCGTCGACCAGGCCACCGGCGGCGGCGACCTGATCCGGCAGGTACGCCGGATCCGCGCACCGGACGGTGCCCGACCAGAGCGCCTCGACCGCCACCTGCGCGAGCCGGCGTCGTTCGTAGGGGCCGAGACCCGCGCGCAGGGCCAGTGCCAACGCGGGCACCCGGATCCGCCAGCCGCGCCGATCCTCCCGAACGAAACCCTCCGCGCGCAGGGCATCCAGGTGCCGGTGTGCCTGCTCCGGTGTGGTGTCGAGCGCCCGCCCGATCAGCCCGGGGACGGCCGCGCCCAACGGTTCGAGCACCGCCAGGGCACGGGCGACCGTGTGGGTGGCCGGGCCCAGCTGGCGTACCGGCCGGGTGAGGTCGTGCTCGGCGGGGATCCGGGGTGTGCTTGTCGGATCGGTCAGGTAGGCGCGGCGCTCGACGATCCGCAGGGCCGCCGAGGCGCGGTAACCCTCGACGACGGCGAGCACCGCGGCGGGCACACCCCGGCCGAGTCGGTGTAGCTGCGTCGAGAGGGAGTCGTGTGGCGTTGCCTGCAACGCCTGGCGGGCGAGCGCGTCGACGTCGGCACGGGACAGCGGCCGCAGCCGCTCGATCCGCACGAGCCCGCTCTGGCGCAGGCGGTCGAAGGCGGCTGACTGGTCCGGATCGGCACCGACGGCGTCGGAGCGCAGGGTGGCGACGCACCGTACGGGCACCGGGTACTCCTCGTGCAACACGTTCCGCAGGGCCTCGACGGACTCCGCGTCGGCCCACTGGGCGTCGTCGACGAGGAGCACCAGGCCGGGGTGTCGCCGCAGGACGCGGGAGAGTGCGTGCGCTGGCGGCTCGCCGGTGCGGGCGTGGCCACGACCGGCGGCCAACCGGGTGGGGGTCGGGATGAGCGCGGCGAGGATCCGCCCGGCGAGGTACCCCGCGTCGTGCCGACACTCCGGCGCCAACCGCAGGTCGAGAACGGGCCTGCCGGCCTGCGTGGCGGCGTTGCGCAGCGTGCGCAGGGCATGGGTGCGACCGATGCCGGCCGGACCGGTGAGCACGGTCAGGGTGGGCCCGTCGAGGTCGACCGGGAGATTCACCGCGACGCTCTCGACGCCGGACCGAGGATGTCCGTGGTGAGGCTCACCGCGGCCAGTTCGACACGCGAGCGGCAGCCGGTGCGCGCGAAGAGCCGGGTCAGGTGGTTTTCGACGGTCTTCTCGCTGATCCGCACCTGCGCCGCGATCTGCCGATTGGTCCGTCCGTGACCGATCAACTCGATGATGTGCGTCTCCACCGGGCTGAACCCCGTCCGGGGCGTACGGGTGCGGGGCTGGCGAACGTCGCGCTCCCGCATCGCGGCGGCGACGGCGGACCGCAGCCAACCAGAGGTCATCGTCTTCGCCACCGCCTGTGCCTCGACGAGCCACGGCCGAGGGTCCTCGGCGACCCGGCCGAGCGCCAGACAGGCGTACGCGAGGGCGAGGCGGTTCCCACCGGCACGGACGAGATCGACACCGCGTTCGGCGGCGCTCGCGTCACCCCGGCACAGCGCCTGGACCAGCAGCGTCGTCTGCCTGCTGAGCCGACGCCGAGGCTCGGTCGCGTCGGCGTCGACCGCCGCCGTCAACCAGGCCATCTGCTCGCCGAGACCGAACCGTGCCGCGAGGCCCGCCGCGCGTACCAGGAGGTGCTCGACGCCGATGCGGCTGCCGTGGTGCCGGTGGCTCTCGTACGCCCGCCGCCCGTCACCCAACCGCCGGGCCGCCTCCTGCGCCGTCTGGGCCTCCCCGGCCGGCCCGTTCGCGGCCCACCACCGAAGTGCCGCGTACGGCGGCTCCGCCGGGACCGAGCGCAGCCAGGAGGGCGCCTCCGTGGCTCGACCCAGCAGGCCGAGCGCCTCGGCCGCCCAGAGCCGGGCGAGACAGCGCGGCAGGGGCGCCTCGGCGCCGGTCAGGTCCAGCTCGCGGGCGGCCGAGAGCAGGCCGGAGAGGTCGCCGCCGGCCTGGCAGGTGTGCAGCCGGTGGTACGCGGACAGCAGCCCGTCCTTCGGCACGCCGTAGCGGTGCGGACCCAGGACCAGCCCCAGGAGTGCGGCCAGGTCCCCCGTCTCACCGGCCAGCAGCAACTCCTCAGTCGCCGGGCCGGCATCCGCCAGGCCGGGGCCGACGGCGTCGGCCAGGACGCCGAGTTCCGCCGGGTGCAGCAGCGATCCGGTGTCCGCGTGGGCTGCCGGCGGCATCGGCGCGGCGGGCGGTACGCCGGTGCGCCACCAGTCGGCGAAGGCCACGGTTGCCGAGGCCACCGGTGCTCCCCGCAGAGCGGACCGGATGGTGGCGGACACCGGCACTCCGGTGTGCACGGCGACGAGTGCGGCGGCGGCCGCGAGGTCCGCGGCGTGCCGGGACGACGCGCCGTGGCCTCGCTGGATGGCCGTGTCCACCACCTCGCCGAGGCGGACGACCTGGCCGGTGCGCACCAGCAGCCGCAGCAGCCGGGCGAGGATGTCGTCGCCGGCCCGCCCGCCGCCGGAGTGCCAGAGCGCGGCGCGCAGCCAGTGTGCCGCCCGGTCCGGCGCACGGTCGGTGTTCTCGTCGGCCGTGGCGGCGAGGGTCACCGCCGTACGCCTGTCGAACGGCAGGGCGACGCCCGCCGAGGTGACCTGGTCGGCCAGGGCCGCCCCGTCCGCCGGCCGGCCGGACGCGGCCCGGCGGAACATCGCCGCGGCGCAGGCGCGGTGCAGGCGGGCCACCGCGTCCGGGCCGGCATCGGTGATCAGGCGGGCGGTGAGCGCCGGGCTCTGCGGGAGGATCCCGCCCTGCGGCCCGGCGACGAGCAGGCCGTCGTCGATCAGTTCGTCGATCATCCAGCCGTAGTCGGACAGCCGGCCGCGGGTGGCGTCGGCGAACAGCGGCAGGTCGTCGATGCCGAACCGGGTGACGGCGGCCATGGTGGCCAGCCGGACGGCGACCGGGCCGCGCGCCCGCAGCGCGGCGAGCAGGCTGTGGTCCGTCGGCAGCGCGATCGGGGCGTGCGGGTCCAGCAGGCACAGGTGCCCCCGCACGACCGCGAGTCGCCCGGCCCGGGTCAACTCGTGTGCGATCTCCAGCACCGTGCCGGGGTGCCCGGCCAGCGGCCCGAGCGCGGTGGACAGGGCTGCGGGCACCGCGTCGTCGAGCGGCACGGCGTACCGGCGGGCGAGCATCGCGCGTACGGCCTCGGCGCTCAACGGCGGCAGGTCCACCACGACGTCGGCGAGCGTGCCGAGTCGGCCGTCGCCGGGCGCTCCGGCGGCCACCACGAGGCAACCGGCGCGGACGGCGGCGGCCAGTGCCGGGGCCAACGCGGGACCGGCGTCGTCGGCGATCAGCACCGTCGGCGCCCGCCGGCCGATCAGGGCGAACGCGGCGGCGGCCTGCTGGGCCAACGCGATGCCACGTCCGGCGTGCTCGCCGGCGGGCTTGTCGCAGAGCGCACCGAGCGCGCTCAGTGGGCCGGCCAGCGGCGGGTCGGCCAGCAGCTCGTACTGGTCGCGAACGGCGTTCAGCAGCGCCGCGAAGCCGGCGGCGGTGTCGCCCGGTGCGGCAGGTGCCACCCGGAGCACCACCACCCCGGCGGTACGCCAGGCACCCGCGGCCGCGTCCAGCAGCGACGTCCGGCCGCTGCCCGCCGGACCCCGGACGAGTGCGAACCGGCCACCGGTCGCGGCGGCCGCACGGGCCGCGTCGAGGGCGTCCAACTGCGCCGCACGGCCCACGATCGTCCGCCGTCTCGGGATGGCTCCCGGCCGCACGGTGCGTGGTCGCGGCACCTCCGGCGCGGTCATCCGACCGCCGCCCCGACGCCGGGGCCGCCACGCCCACCCGCTGCCGCACCGACGGCGTCCTGCCGGATCACCAGGAAGATCTCACCGGCCACGGCCAGCGAACGTACGTAGGACTCCTCGTCCTCGGTCTCCAGCCAGATGATCCGCCCGCCCGCCTCGCGGGGGCGATCCGCGCCGGCCTCGGCGAAGTGCGCGTCGATCAGGACCAGCGGCACCGGGGCCGACCACCGCTGCGGGACCCTGCGGTTGGCGCGCTCGTTGAGCAGGACCTGCATCTCCTCCGAATCGCAGTCGAAGGAGTCGTAGGCGTCGAGCACCCGCCGCTGGATCCGCCGCAGGGACAGCTCGGCGTGCTCCGTGCGGACCGCCCGGCGCCTCCCCGCCGGCACGGCCTGGTATCCCGGGATCAGGTCGGCGAGCAGCACCGCCGGGTCGTCGGCGCTGACGCTGCGTTCCCCCGCGGCCCAGACCATCCGGTAGCGCCGCTCTTCGTTCCCGACCCGTGCCACGTGCTCGCCTCCATCCACGCCCGACGGTGTGCCGGGCGTGCCTGTTCAAACGAGACGCGGCCCCGAGTCGTTCACGGTGTCTCCGGTGCGTCGGCGATGAGCAGGATCAGCCGGTCCACCTCGGGGAGACCGAAGGTGCCGCGTTCAGCCAGCTGGCCGAGTCGACGGGTCCAGTAGGTCCGGGACGGGGAGTCGAGTTGGTGCAGTGTCTGCGCAATGATCAGCTCTGCCGCGTCGACGTCGTTTCTGGCGGCGTGACCGAGCGCCGTCAGCATCGCGACGTCGGCCGCGGGCGGGGCGGCCACCTCGACCAGCGGGCGTAGCCGGTCGTACTCATCCGGGTCGGCCTTGGCCACCAGGTCGCGCAGCGCGTCCCGGCGGGCCTCGGGACCGTCGGCGGCGAGCAGCGCCAGCGCCTCGTTCCCGACACCCGCACTGGCGAGGTCGATGACTGTGGCCGCGGCCTGACGCGCGGCCGCGCCACCGCCGCCGACCGTCTGCCAGGGCAGGTCGTCGAAGTCGTCCGGCAGGAGAATCTCCTGGAGGAAGGGCACCAACTGTCGGCCGCCGTCGACGGCGAGGATGTCGTTGAGCGGTTGCCACTCCCGCGTCGCGGTCTCCCAGCTGGGCGCGCGCAGCCAGACGCTGATCAGCGGCATCGCGATCTCGGCGGCGAGAGCCAGCAACGGACTTCCGGCTTCCGGGCCATCCGCCACTACCCGCGTGTGGTGCAGCGACGTCAGCTGCCTGGCCCACTGGGCCCGCTGTCTGACCGTCAGGTGTCGGCGGGCCGGCTCAAGCGCGTCGAGCGCGCCCGGCAGGTCGTGGGCGAGGGCTCGGCTGACGGCTTCGAAGAGTGGTGCCACGTCCGCCCGTACCGGCGCGGCGGTGACGGGTCCGGCCTCCGGCAGCGGTTCCTCCCGCAGCGGTGGTAGGTCCTTCACCTCCAGGTACAGGTCGCGGGCCAGGCCGGCGAGTTCCTGGTACCACACACGGGCCTGCGCGACAGTGCCCCGGCGGGCCCCGTAGGACCGCACCTCCACCACTCCGAGCTCGGCCGAAAGGCTGCCGTCCGCCGTGTCGAGCTGGTCGTGCGTCGTCATCCCGGGGAACACGTGCTGCTGGTCGACCAGTTTCCCGTGCAGCGCCGAGAGCAGGTACATCATCGGCGACATCAGTGGTGCGGCGCGGGACGCGGTCCAGGGCTGTTGACGGCTCGACAGCCGCACACCGACCCCCGCGCCGGCCACGGCTCCGAGCTCGTCCAGGTAGCCGTCGTTGTGGTCGAGGTAGAACTGGGCGAAGCGGTTGTGGATCGCGTCCGCCTGATCGCTCAGGTAGAGCCGCGCCCACCAGGGCAACTGTCGGACGTAGAGGCCCAGCGCGGGCCGGGACAGGGCGGCGACGTGTGCCTTGGTCAGGCTCATCGGGGCGAGCAGGTATTCGGCGGCCCCGGCCGTGTGTGCGTACACCAGCGCGAGCACACCCTTGATCGCGTCGATCACCCGTGCGGTGGGCACCTGGCCCGCCTCGGCGAAGTACCGCAGGAAGTGCTCCGCCTCGCGATCACCGAAGGCGACCCCGTCCTGCTGGTTCTCCTTCGTGCGATAGGCGAGCAGACCGAGCGGGGCCGACTCGTAGGTGACAGAGCTGTCGCGCCAGGTGCGCTCCCCGACGTGCGCCAGGAACCGCGACAGGCGCTCGATCGGCGTACCCATCGAGATGTGCCAGTGCCAACCACCCTCGTCACCTCGCGGTGGCGGACCGATCGTCCCGCTGGCCGCCGGTTCGGCCACCACGTCGGCGGAGGCGAGAGTCGCGGGCAGGGCGACAGTGGGCAGGCCCGCAGGCCCCTGGACCGCCTCGAACCGGTCCTCCAGCTCCTGCAGCTGCCGCCAGAAGTCCTCGGTGTCCTCGATCCGGCCCTGCTCGCCGGGAAGGTTCCTGATGATTCCGGTGACCAGCTCGGGCACGGCGATCCACGCCGGGTCGCCGCTGGCCGGATCGTCGGGGAGCACATAGCCGCGGGGCTCGCCGTCCTCGGCCTCCTCGGCCGCGTGGTGCAGCTGCTTCGTCTCCACCACGACGTGGAAGCTGCCGTCGCGGGCACTGGCGAGGATGCTGCCCGGTGCCGCCTGCATCGAGGCGTTGCCGTAGAGGTCTATCGGCATGGTGCGTTCACCCTCCAGCCCGCCGCCGCGGTACCCCCGGCTGCCGACCGGATCCACCAGGGCCTCGGCCAGCGGCCGCCGGGACGTGTCGCCGCCGCGGACCACCCCGTCCGGACCGATCACCAGCGCACGGGCGTGGATGTCCGCGTCGTACTCCCCCGGTGTCTCCCGCGGCGCACCCGCCCGCGGCACCGCACCCGGATCTGTCAGGTTCAGCCACAGCACACCCTCGTCCGCCGTGTGGTACGCGGCGTACACGTGCCCGAACCCCGACCGCGTCCGCTCCACCAACACCACCGCCACCGAACGCCGGCCGAGGTCGTCCGCGCCCAGCCGCGCCGTCAGCCCGTCCCAGCCGTCGAACCGCTCCCAGTCCCGGCGATCCCCCAGCCACGCCTCCGCCGGCCGACCGAGATCCGAGTCGTCCCTCGTCCGGGGCACCCGGACCGCATGCGCCAGCGGGCCACCCGGGAACAGCCGCGACACCAGCGCCTGCACCACCGCGAGACAGTCCGCCACCGTCACCCGACCAGCCGGGTCGACGACGCGACCCGCGGCGACGACCTCGCCGAACAACCGACGCAGGCCGTCGCCGGTCAGGGCCGGAGACCCCTTCGGGGGTACGGTCGCCGACTCCGGCCGCGTCTCGTCGTCCCGGCTGACCTGGCCGCCGAGGTGGAAGAGCCGGGCCAGGTCACGTCGGTGTGCCGGCCCGGCCCCGACCTGGTCGATCAGGGCACGTGCGGCGGACGGGCGGGCAACGGCGCTGGGGCCCGGCGGTGCCACGATCGAGGTGTGGTCCACGGCCCGCACCGCCACCACCAGGGCGAGTTGCGCCTGGATGGTGCCGAGGTCCAGCCGCGCGGCGGGCATCCGCGCGGTGAGCGCGTCCGGCGTGAGCAGGAGGGCACCGGGCGCCGTGTGCGGATCGGCCGTCGCCGCCAGCAGCACGCCCCACTCGGCCGCGTACCCGTCGACGAGCGTGGCCAGGCCCTGCGTGTCGCCACTGGGGTCGAGAGCGGCCTGGATGCCGCCGTGCACCTGTCGTACGCCGGCGGAGCGCAGGTGGCGGACCAGCTCCCGCAGGTCGGTCCAGGTGTCCGTGGAGTCGTCGGTGATCCGCATCGTGACGGTGCTGCCGTCGGGCGCGATCGTGACGTTCCCCGGTCGACGCAGCCGCGCCGCCACGGCGACGCCGTCGACCGACGCACGCGCCGGATCCGCCGGGTCGAGGCCGAGGGTCAGGGTCAGCGCGGCGTCCGCGCCGGGCGCGATGCCGGACAGCACGCCACGAGTGCGGTACGGGAGGGGATCGTCACCCACGTCGAGACGGTGGCGCACGTCGTCCTCGACGGCCCGGAACTCGTCGGGATTGTTGACGAACCCGTCGTCCGGCCACCGGTGCGGGGCTGGCGCGGCGGGCCCTTCCCCGGCCGATGTCCCCGCCAGGACCGCGGCGGTGTCCGCCGCTGGCGGTGCGGCCGGCGGTGCGGCCGGATCGGGTACGCCCTCGGTGGTGGCCACGAACCGTATCCGGGACGGATCCGGGGGTGCCGTCGCGGGCTGGCCGGTCTGGTCGTCCCAGTAGGTGGCCTCGCCGTCGTCGTCGCGGAACACGTTGAACGCGTGCGCCACCTCGCCGTCGGCGCCGTTGACGACGACGATGCCGGCGGCGCCGTCCGCCGCGTTGCGCATCGCCTCGGTGACCGCGTCGAAGCCCGTGACGTCCCGCAGCGGATGCCCGGCGTACCAGGACAGCACGCCCACCTCGGTCGCCACCGACTCGGGGACGACGAAGGAGCCCTGGCCCCGCGTGCGTATCCGCAGGTCCGTCACGATGGACGCGAAGACGCAGTCGGTCCGCGGGTTGGTGGGGTCCGTGACGTCTGCGCGCAGATAGGGGTGCCTGGTCAGCACCTCGCTCGCCACCCGGGGCGGACCGACCTCGGTCCACCCGCTGCGGTCGGCAGGCGTCGCACCGGCCAGGTCGCCGCGCCCCGGCCGGGGGGTGGAGGGGCCGGCGGAGGAACCGGTGGACGGGCCGGCAGCCGCCGCGCTGGAATCCACCGATGGGGCCCAGTGCACCCTCCGGCGCTGCCCCGCGCCTCCGCCGTTCCCGCTGTCGCTGGCCTTCGGGCTGCCGCCGGCCTTCCCGCTGCTGCCGGCCTTCAGGATGCCCCTGGGTTTCCCGACACCGTCGGCTTTGCGTGCGCCCTCGTACGGCTGGTGGTCGGGCGGCAGCGCCCGGCTTGCCGTCGGTGCCGTCAGGGACACCGGCTGCGACTCCGTACGGACCGGAGCCGGCGGTCGGGTGTCGGCGCCGTACCGGTCGGCCAGCACGTCGGCGAGGTTGTGCGAGGGAAGATCCTTGCGGAACCGACCACCCTGGAACTCCTCCCAGTTGCGCGCGGCTCGCAGGCCCTCGCGGACCTCCTCGTCGGTGTAGCCGAGCACCTGGCCGTCCTTGTCGACCACGACATGCCGGTTGGCGAATACGGGACCAACCCACCCGCGAGACAGCTCCTCGACGAACGCCCGATCCGTCCCGGCCAACACGACCAGGGGCGACCTCCGGGAGACGCCCGCCGTCTCCAACGTGTCCAGAACCTGCGCGGCCGTCCGGCCGCCGATCGTGGTCGTACCGTCCACGGTGATGCCGCGGCCGATCACCATCGGCGCGTCCGGGTGACCCCGCAGCCCCTCGATGGCGTCCACATGGGTGTCGCGGTCGGCCGCGCCCGGCAGGTAGACGCCCGCGTCGACCTGCCGACCGGGATCCACCAGGGCGAACGGAATCCGGGTCTCCACGGTGCCGGCGAGCAGCCGGGTCCGGGTGGTCTTGCTCCCCACGGGGGCATCCGGGCTCAGCCGCTCGGCGAGGGCGTCGATGGACCCGCCGAAACCGGCCAGGTCCTCGACCCACTTGGCCGCGTCGCCGACGGTCTGGCCGGCGTTGCGGACCGTGTCGACGATGCCCTCCCAGACGACGCTCGACACCGTCGAGGTCTCGCCGGTGATCTCCAAGAGCACGTCGCGTTGGCGCAGGACGACAGGGTGCTTCTCCTCGTGGGAGCCGGTCTCGGCCGGCGCGAAACGCCGGCCGCGCCGGTCCGACCAGCGCAGTTGGGTGCTCGCACCGATGGTCTCGGAGCCGATGAACGACACGCCCAGGATGGTGAAGTTGATGAAGCTCTGGCCACCCGGGGCCGCACCGAACTCCGGCCGACCCGCCGAGCTGGTGCCACCGCCGCTGTCGCCCGACGCGTCGCCGGAGTCCAGTTGGCGCGGCGTGACAGTGGGCTTGCTCGCCGCCCGGACCCCGTCGCCCTGGTTCAGCGAGACGAGCGGGGCCAGCGCCACGGTCAGTCGTTGCTCGACCTGGCTGGTGGAGGTCAGGACCTTGCCGACGATCGGGAAGTACTCGAACACCGCTCTGGTGTCGTGGCCCGGCACGAAGTCGACAGGCACATCGGGATCGCCGGGGTTGGGCTTGTGCTGCTCGGCGGGAAGCCGCCAGGGCGACGCGGCGATCGTCTTGATGGTCAACGTGCCGTCGACACCGACGCCCAGTCCCCCGCTCGGGAAGGTCTGTTTGACTCCGCCGCGTTTGAGCAACGAGTAGAGGTTGCCCCCGCCGACCTCCCCGTCCACGAACCCGGTGAGCTCCCACTGGTTGACGCCGGGAAGCACCTCGAGCACCAGTTCCTGCAGCTTGGGGAGGTCGCTGAACCAGCTCACCCGGAACTCCGGTCCCAACCCCTCGGTGGGACGGAAGGACCGGAGCACGCCGAGGGTGAACCCGCCCACCTCGTTGTTTCGAGGGGTCGGGTTGATCCGGACCCCGTGCAGGGCCTCCCGCCCCGCCGGGTCGCCGAGCAACACCGTGACCGCGGGCGGGCGTCCCGTACCGTCCGGCACCAGCGGCTGGGTGGAACCGTCGGCCGCCATGAACTCCAGCACGGCACCGGCCTTCAACCACGACCGCTGGCCCGCCTCGCCGGCCGGATTGGTCCAGAGCGACTTCGCCCAGGAGAAGATGGTCGGCGTCACCGCCGTCATCAGCCAATCCTTCAGTGTCTTCACCTGCACGTCGACGCTGATCTCGAAGGGGTAGTACATGCGGGCCAGCCCACCCTTGGACTTGGTGATCACCCGCGGTTCCTGCCGGTCCCGCTCAAGGTCGGCCTCGCTCCGCTGCCGAGACAGCTCGATCTGCGGAGTCCCCCCGATCAGTCGCACCGGTTTGTTCCGCTGCGCCCTCGTGTGCACGGGGCCGGAGAGGCGACCGGTGTGCGACTTCACCCGTTGCGTCGCCTTGCCCCGGGACTCCAGGTGGGTCCCGTGCATCTCCATGTCGGACTCCGGCGCGGGTGCCGGACCGAAGGGGCGACCGTTCTCGTCGACGGCGCCGGTCGTGGAGGGGTCGATCTGGTGGGGGATCTTCCGTCCGTGCAGCCGCAGCTCGTCGTGCAGTGGGTCGGGGCGGGCAAGCAGTTTGTAGTCGACAACCATGGTGCCGCCCAGGTGGGTGATCGCGCGTTGGAACCGGGCGATCACCACCGGGCGCCGGGACGGCCCGGAGCTGAAGTACCGGCGGATGTCGCCGCGCGTCACGATGCTCGACGCGTGCAGGGTGATCCAGTCGTAGAGCCCGGCCGAGTAGCTGTTGGAACCCAGGTCGGTGGAGCCGTCGGCGTCCACCTTCAGGCTGCGCAGCGTGTGGTGCAGCAGCTCCCGACCGGCGGGAAGTCTGATGTCCAGCACCGAGGTGTCACCCAGGCCCAGCCGCTGGCTGATCCGTCGTGGTGGGTACACGGCGTCCGCGCCCGGTTGCTCACCCGGCTCGGGGGGCAACAGGTCGAGGGCGGCCTTGACCTGGGCGTGCAGCGCGGGGGGCAGACCCGCGATGAAGTCGACAGGCCGCTGGAAGTCGGCCGGCCTGCCGTCTATGTCGGCGAAGTCGTCGACGTCGGGCCAGGACCGTTCGAGATCCCGCCAGATGGTCGCCATGTCGAGGATGCTGACCAGCGCCTGGATGCCGTCCTCGACGTCGATCGCGCTGTCCGACGCCGTCGCCGGTAGTGCGGCCTCCCACATCCCGCCGAAGAGTGAGCGGAGACTGCTCACCAGGTTGCGGGAGGCGCCGGTGAAGGTGCCGACCATCGTGACCGGGATGGTGATCGTGTAGACGCGGGCGCTGATGTTGTTGATCCGGTAGTCGGTGCCCGCCAGCGTCTTGGTCTCGCTGACACGCTCACGCGTGGACGTGAGGTACGTGGCACTCGGCGCGTTGCCGTAGGGGTGCACCACATTGGCGCCTCCACTGTGGTACCGCGTCTCCTCCCGGCTCCGGGTGAACGCGCTGGTGCCGGTGACCGGGATCCCGTCCTCCACGTAGAGCTCGTAGTCCCGGGGCTGTGGCACGTACCGGGGCACCTGATGGATGTAGGCCTGCAACTCGTGCCGGCCTTCCGCGTCGGCGAGGAGGCCCGGCTCGAATGCCTGCTCCGAGGAGTGCGCGCCGCGCAGCACCACGTCCATCACCGCCAGCAGCCGCTCCTCGCTGGTGAAGACCCGGCGGGTGTGCGCGGACAGGGTGGTCGGCCAGCCGGGGTTGTTGCCGATCAGCTTCGACCACCGTGCGACGAGTATGTCCGGAAGGTTGCTGAGCCATTCCTGTAGCGGAGCGAACTGGCTCGTGGCGAGTTCCGCGAACATCTTGTCGAGCGCGGCGCTGCCGCGGACGGCGTCGATGCCCGCGAGGTTCGGCAGGCTGGGTCCGGCGCTCAGCATGACTCGGTCGAAGTCGGTCAGGGTCCGGTGACTGATCGGCTCACGCCGGGTCGCGGGTGCGCTCAGCACACGCATGTCGGGCACCCACGCCTCGTAGGAGATCGGCTGGTCCCCCGGTGCGAACGTCTCGTCCGGTGTGTCGTGGCCCTCGTCGTAGGCCTCGGCGCGAAGGTTCGTGGAGAGGACGAACTTGTGCATCGCCTGGTCCTGCTCGGTGTCCAGGACCACCGAGCGACCGGGGACCTGGCCGTACCCGAGGGAGGTGGTGTTCTCCCAGGTCTTGCCGATCACGGTGCCGCTGAGCACCGAGTTCGTCCAGCCGGGCAGCAGGTTCTTCAGCCACTTCCGGACCGGCAGGCTGAGGTTGGCGTCGAGCGCGGCGCGTTTGGACCGGAACATCGACCGGAAGCTGTCCAGCCGGAAGAACGAGTCGACGGTCATGTTGGCGCCGAGCTCGTCGGTGAGGCCCTCGTACCGCACCTTCGGGTCCTGGTCGGCGGGGACGAAGTACCTGATCCATTTCCTGTGCGTCCCGGAGGCGGTGATCTTGTCGTAGGGCACCCACAGGCCGGTGCCGCGCAGGGCACCGATCATGCCGATCCGGTGCGCACCGGAGCTGGTCTCCAGCAGACGCCTGTGGTTCTTCGCCAACAGCTCGGTGCTCGGCGCGGTCTTCGGCAGGTACCCCTCGCTGCGCAGGTAGTCCTCCACCTGCTTGTCCAGGTCCGGTCGCGGATCCGCGGCGGTCCCCTGGGGGGCCACTGTGAAGTTCTTGAAGACCGCCATGCCGGGCCCGTCACCGTCGACGACGCCGCGCGGTGGGTGGCGAACCTTGTCCGCGTCGCGCAGCGTGTACGGCAGGTATCGCACCCGGGCGCCATGGCCGGCGGAGTTCCCGGACCACTCGCGGAACGGCGGCGAGGCGCCCCGCTCCTTCCCGCCGGTGATCAGTTCGAGCTTCCACCTCATGCCGACATCGGCGACCATGCCCCGTCGGATCGCCTTGGTCGCCTTGGGGTCGGGTGCCATGCCGGGCCGTTTCGGGTCGGGTTCCCGGCCGGACCGGAACCCGCGGCCCACGAACGAGACAGCCCCGCTGTTGTGGCCGATGGTGACACCGGTCCCCAGGCCGAGGGTGACCGAGGGGCCGCCCGACAAGAACGTGCCGGGAGTCTTGGTCTCCTCTGCCGGCGCCTTCAGGATTGTCACGCCTCCGCTGACCGGCAGGTCGAAAGCGTTGCGCAGCACGACCGATCCCCGCTCGGTCATCTGTGCCTCGGTCAGGAACTCCAGCGAGTTGTCGCTGGCCCGGCTGACGATACGGCTGGTGTCGTCCTTGAACGGCACTGCCGACAGGCGCAGGACGCCGAGCAGTCTGCCGTTCGCGTCGTGGATCGGGTCGCTGTAGGCGGCCCCGTCGCGCACCCGCTGGAAGACGTTGTGCATGTTGCCGTGCCCGGCGAAGCTGAAAATGTGCTTCTGCGACCTCGTGTTGAGCGGCCCCGCGCGGTGCCTCGGCCGGGCACCGAGCCGGCGACCACGGCGGGGCGAGCGCACGGCCGGCGCGCCACGGCCGGCGCGCCGACCGCCGGCCTTCCTGCCCCCGGCGGCCCTGCTCCGGGCGCGTGCCTCCGCGATGAGACCGGGCAACTCGCTCAGGATGCGCAGTGGCAGCTCCGTTGGGTCGTGCAGCGTGTCCAGTGACATCGGGTACGAGGCGAGAGCCACGTCGTCCGCCACTGTGGTGTCCTCCGGAGGATCCGGCACGGCGATGTGCTGTGGAAAGAACACCACCAACCGCTCGCGTACGCTTTCCGGCTCCGGGCCGGCCTCGATGTCCTGCCAGGGGTCGTCAGGATCGTCGAGAGTGGGTCGCCCCGGTGGCGTTACCAGCCGGGGCGGGCGGGCCGCTGGCTCCGCCGTGACCCTCATCTCCCAGGTGTAGAAGTGCGCCAGTCCTGGTTCCCGCAGTCGCTCGATGGTCGCCGGCCCCGTCCCGGTCTCGACGAAGGCGGTGCGGGTCTGCCGGTTGTGGGTCAGCCGGGGCACCGCCGACACGTTGAGCACCCGCAGCGGGCCGGTCGTCCCCAGACCCAGGAACTCCTGGATGGGCAGCGGCAGATCGCGATAGTTGATGTTGCTGTGACTACTGGTGGAGGAGACATCCGAGAAGCGCCGCTTCTCACCCTGGCTGACCGCGGGCGGCGGGTAGTCCGGGGCGAGGTCCCGCTCGTCGTGTCGGGTGAGCGTCGAGTGGAACGTCAGCCGTACCGCGTGGCGGCCGCTTCCGACCACCCGTACCGAGCCGCTGCGCCCGGTGGAGGACGGCAGATCATCCACCAACGCCACAGGTGTGGTCAGGCGGGCGATGTCACCCTGGATCTCCGCCTCCTGAGTCCAGCGCCCCAGCGGGCGGACGGCAGCGATCGCCAGCTCCCGCATCCGAGCCGCGGCCTGCTCGGTGATCACGCCCTCGGCGCCGATACTCAGGTAGCTACGATCGCCTTCGGCCTCGTCACGATCGCCGAAGATCGTCAGGTCCGACTCGCGCTCGTCGGCGATGTCCTGCCACTCGTTGAGGGCCTCTCGGGCATCATCGGCTCGCGCCGTGGCCGTGTCACGCACCATGCCGGCGTCCCGGGCCGCCCGGGTCAGGCGGGTCGTGGTGTTCGCCAGGTCCGTCTCGGAGGGCAGGCGCTCGACCTCGGTACGCAGCACATCCCGTTGCGCGGCGGCCTCGTCCCGGCTCGCCGTGGCGACCTGGGCGGTGGCCCTGTTCTTGGTGTGCTCGTCCTCGGCATGGTGCAGGTGTGCCCGCAGGCCGTCGTCTCCGTCCAGGGCGGTGCGCTGCTCGCGCAGGCTCGCCGCCACCGATTCCAGACTCTTGTCCGTCGTGGTGATCGTGGCCCTGGCCTTGGTCAGGGCGGCGTCGGCTGCTCTGCCCCGGGCGCCCTGTTGCCGGCCCTCCCCAACGATCGCGTCGAGCCGTTCGTTGAGCCGGGCCTGTTCCGCCATGAGGTGGATGCGCCGCCGCTGACCGGCGGCACGCTCATCCTGGGCGAGCGTCGCGAGGCTCTCCTGGCTGAGGTTGTCGAGCTGTTCCTCGATCTCCTCCAACCGGTCCTGCGCCGTGTCCCGCTCGTCCTCCAGCCTGGTGATCTCGGCTCGCGCGGCGGCCCGGTCGGCCTCGGCCTCGGCGCGGGCCCGTTCGGCGTCCGCACGCGTCTCCCGCAGGGCGTCGTGCTGCCGCTCGGTCTGCGCGAGCTGCTCGGTCGCGTCCGCCAGCGCCTTCGTTGCCGCGGCCACCTCGTCCTGGCTGACCTGTAGCGCCCGCACCGCCGCATCCGTCTGCTGCTGTCGGTCCCGCACCTTCTGCTCGGCACTCGTCAGGTCGTTCCTGGTCTGCGTCGCCGCCCGTACCTCGTCCCGGTGGTCCCGGAGGCTCTTGTCGGCCTTGTCGGCGACGTGCTGGGCGTCCCGCTGCCCGGGTTCGAGCACCGAACTCAGGAGCAGCTTGGTCTCCCGGAGCACCGCGCTGATCTCCGGATTGGGGTAAAGCCGGCCGTCCTCGGGATGGTCGGCGACAGCCCCGGGAGTACGCGGGGCCGAGGTCGATCCGTCACCGCCGGCCCGAGCCCCGCCGCGGCTGTCCGCGCCCTTCCCACCGCCCGGACCCGACGGCCCCCCAGCCCCACCGCCCTGACCGTCCGCGCCCTTCCCACCACCCGGACCCGACGGCCCCCCAGCCCCACCGCCCTGACCGTCCGCGCCCTTCCCACCACCCGGACCCGACGGCCCGCCAACCCCACCGCCCCCGGCCGCCGACGAGCCCTGTCCCCCGGCGTCGCGGGTGTTCGACGACGCCTTGCCCTTCCCCTTACCGGTCGGTGTGTCGTCATCCGAGGTCGACGACAGCAGCATCGCCTCGACCGGCGGAAGCAGGTTCCGGTCACCGGTCAGCGCCAGCAGCCGGCCCTGGGCGACCCGATAGTCGCGCACCAGGTCGACGAGGCCAGCCCTCAGCGCCTGCTCGGACATGCCGGTCAGGCCCGCTTCCATGGCGGAGAGTCGCCGGCCGAACGCGGTGACGGCGGAGAAGGCGGCCGACGAGCCCGGCTGCCCCAGAGCGGTCCTGATGTCATCCAGCTGCTCGTCCCGGAGCGACACGAACGCCTGCACGATGTCCTGTCCGGTGCCCGGCAGCGCCGCCACCAGCTGCGCGGCGTCGTCGACACGGGCCAAACCCACGGTGTACGTCGGCAGCACGCCGGACGAACGGGGGGTCACGTCGGTGTCAACTGTTTCCGTCGCCGCGCCCCGCAGGCGTTCCATCGTCGGCACGGTCTCCGCGCCGGTCGCCCGGTTCACCTCGTAGCGGGCGTGGTCCACCTGGAGCAGCGCGTCGCGGAAGTGCTCGCGTGCCGGCCCCGAACGGCTCTGGTCCGAGCTGACCACACCGGCGAGCCCCTGTCGGGCCGCTTCGAGGACCGCCCTGGCCGTCTCCACCTGCTCGGTGCGGTCCGGGCCGTCCGCCGGGACGGCCCGGTCGGTCAGCGTCTCCCGCAATGCCGACTCGATCCGACCCGTCAACCCGTCGAGCTGGTCCAGGACCTCCTGTGCGGCGCGCCGCACGCCCTCGATGGTCGCCGGCACCAGATGGTCCACCCGGGCGACGGAGTTGGTCTGCACGCTCGTGAGCGCGTACACCCAGGGGTTTTTGGCGAAGCCGCCGAGATCCGGATCGACGACCAGTTCCCAACCCTGCGCGGTCGGATGGGACAGCTGATCGGATGACGTCGGCACCGCCGAGCGGTCTCCGCCCACCACCTCCGGGCGGCTCGGGCCGACAAGCGTGTCGACCGACGGCAGGAGCGCCGCGCCGGCGACGCTGCGCACCTGTTGGTGCGCTGAGTCGTAGGCGGTCAACACCCTCGCCATGTCGGCCCTCGCCTGCTGCTTCGACAGGCTCGGCAGCGACTCCTCCAGGTGCGTCAGCGACTGCTGGACCGACCGGACGGCGTCGCGGGCGGCCGCCACCTCCGGGGCACGGTCCGGCGGCGACGCCTGGAGCGCGCCGATGATCGCGTCCCGCGCACCCTCGAACGCGGCGCGGGTGTTCGCCACCACGTGCGACACATCCTGGGTCGACGAGGCCAGCAGGCGCTCCACATCGCCGCTGCGGGGATCGCTCCTGCCCACCGAGGCCTCTGCGGACTGCGGCAGAGCCGGGCCCGCCCCGTCCGACCGGTCGGTGCCGGATCCCAGTGTCTGCTGAACACCTGGGTCCGAGACGGTCCGCAGGTCGGTTGAGCTGCCCGGATCCGTGGTCGCCCGGTCGACCCCATGAGTACCGTCGCCCCCGACCACCGTGGTCGGAGGCCCCGATCGGGCGGTGCCGCCGTCGAGCGACTGGCCCGCGCCCACCTGTGCGCGCTGCTGCCCCTCCCCTCGGGCGCCGCCAGCGTCACCCACCGGTGACGCCACACCACCCGACGACGCCACACCACCCGACGACGCCACGCCACCGTCGACCTGTCCCGAACCTGACCCCACACCACCCCGCGACGCACCACCAGCACCACCATCAGCCTGCTCCGAACCCGACCCCACACCACCCCGCGAGGCACCACCAGCACCACCATCAGCGTGGCCTCCGGCCGCGGACTGGCCGCCGGTGATCTGGTCACCGGCGACGCGAGCGCCGTCCCGCTGCGCGACCTCGCCGGATTGGCCACCAACCGTGGTCTCGGCCGGCAAGCCGACCGACGAGCGGCCGGCATCCTCGTTCGAGCCGACAACCGAACCATCGCCGAGCCCGACGCCCGACCGATCAGCGACGCCGTCGCCGGTTGGCGTGCCCGCGACACCGCCGGTCACATTCGTCCCGCCCTGGCCTACGGAATTGCCAGCACCCTGCCCCGCACCCCCGTCCAGCACGCCACCGTCCGCCACACCCCCACTCGCCACGCCACCGTCCGCCACACCACCACTCGCCACACCACTCGCCGCACGGCCGTCCGCCACACCCCCACTGGCCACGCCCTCAGCCGCCGCGTGGCTGGCCGCTACACCGCCACTCGCCACGCCACCGGCTGCCGCACCACTCGCCGCACGGCCGTCCGCCACACCACCAGCCGCCGCGTGGCTGTCCGCCACACCCCCACTCGCCACGCCACCGTCCGCCACACCACCACTCGCCACGCCATCGGCAATCCCCGCCCCACGACTGACGCCCTCGCCCGCGTCGCCGTTGGACGGCTGAACGCCGGAGCCTGCCGCGGTACCCTCCGAAATGCCGCCGGTTCCCGCGTCTGTCGACGCCTGCTGATCCGCTGCGCTCGACGCGCCGGCGCCCAGCCCGGCGCCCAGCCCGGCGCCGACACCGCTGTCCCCGAGGAGGGACTGCCGAACCTCATCGGTGGCGGGCGACGTGTCTCCCGTCCCGGCGTCACTCTTCTCGTCGCGGACCAACTTCTCGTCGCCGACCAGCTTCTCGTTGTCCCAGTCGATACCGCTGTTGTTGTCGTCGACGGAGTAGGCGGGTGGTTCGGTCGGCGGCTCCTCCTTCTCGTTGTTGACGCCGGAGTCGCCACCGCCCTGCTGCCCGTCGCCACCCAGGGGGGCCGCCTCGTCGTACCCGTTGAGGTCCGGCAGGTTGAGGCCGTTGGCCAACTGCTCCGGAGTAGCGGCGTTGCCCTCGTACAGGCCACCGACGAAGGCGCTGGTCGCTGTCCCCCACCGCCACTCGATCGGCGCCCCCACCGCAGCCTGTCCGGCGGCCTCGGCCGGCATCGCCACAGCCGCCTGCGCCCCGCCCTTCGTGAAGAGGGCGCCGGCCCGGAACACACCATCGGTGATGTAGAGCGTGCCGTCGGCACCCACCCGGTCGACCTTGGCGATCCTCCCCGCCGCCCAGTCGACGACACCCGAAGCAGCGGAATTGGTGAGACCGGCAGCCGCACCCGCGATCACCGTCTGAATCAGAGACTTCTCGATCGCGTCCCAGTCGATGCCCTCCCGCACCCCATCGGCATCCTGCGCCGCCTGGATCACGATCATCAGCAGCGGCTCCTGAGCGATCTCCTGCCCGACCTCGACGAAGAGGTTGCGAAGAATCGCGGTGATGATGGCGCGAAACCCACCAACCACCAACGGAATCGCCAACGCCCCGAACAGCGACGCCATGAGCCAGGCCAACTGGATGGCCAACAGCGCCAACTGCACCACCAGCAGGATCTTCTTTTCCTGAAGCTCGGCCGCACCGTTCTTCAGGTCCTTCCGCATGCTCTCCGCAGTCGACCGCAACTGGTCGAGATAATCGACGAGGCTGTCCAGCGACTCCGTGACGCCGTCGGCGAACTTCCCGCTCAACACGGCCGGCACCCGAGAACGCTCAGCCACGAGCGTCTCCTGGGCCGCATCCAGAACGTCCCGAAGGTGCTCCCACTCCCCGGAGTGCGCCCGCATCCCGCTCTCACTGCCCGTCGGCCAGGTCGCGCCGACGAAGAAGTTCAAGATGTGGTTCAACCAGTCAGGAATGGGGGTGTCCATGCCGGGCCGCTCCCGCTATCCGCTGCTCGACGACGGCGCGCTGGCGCACGCCGAGCCATCGACGCTTCCCCGGCTGCCCACCGTCAGGTTGCCGCGCGGTCGCAGTGACAGCGTTCGCATCTCGGCTCCACCCCCCTGTCACACCCGCACCGGATGAGCATGCGACGGCGACCGCCGACGCAGCGGTTTCCGACGCCGTACCGGCGGAGTTGGGGGTTATCCCTCATGACCGGAGGGTCAGTCGGTGCCGGCACCGACGGACGCCCCGGCTTCCTCCACGTAACCGAGCGGTGGACCGAGCAGCCGCTCGATGGTGTGCGCGTCGGTGAGCAGGCGAGGCGAGGCCGCTCTCCGCCGGGTCAGCGCCCGCTCCAGGCGGCTCAGAGCGCTCCGGTCGGCGTCGTCCAGACCGGACGCGGACTGCTCGTCGGGCAACACCTCCCGCAACAGTACGGCGGTCGTCGGGATGCCGACCCGATCCGCCGCCACCGCTCCCTCACGGACGGCGAGCACCTTGAACCGGGCACCGGCCAGAAACACCGCCTCGTCCAGATCCTGCTGTTCGGCCAGCGCGCCGGCCTGCCGCGCCGTACGCGACCAGACCAGGTAGTCGACGTCGGCACCCTCCACGGCGAGGTCGGTGGCGCCGCTGACACTGCGGAAGCCGGGCTCCACCAGCAGGCCGCCCTCGGGGTAGAGGTGTCGCGCCTGGTCGGCCACCCGACCCTGGCAGAGCATCGCCCGGCGGTACGGCGGCAGGCGACGCAACCCGGACACCAGGCACGGCAGATAGCCAGGCAGGCTCGGTGCCCGCCCGGCACGCAGTCCCGCGTTGAGCCGGGCCGCCCCCGCCTCCGAGCGGCCGAAGAAGACGTGCACGGCGACGAAGTCCGTCTTCGCCGACGCGGAGATGCCCTGCCGCAGCGCGGGCCACGCGGCCAGGGCGGCGTTGACGGTGGTGATCGAGTCGGTGAAGGCCGGGCCGAGGCTGGCAGCGAGGTCGCGCTGTTCCGCTGCGGTGCTGGCCCGGTCCTCGACGGGGTCCGCCACGGCCGGCGCGTAACGGTGCACCGCGCGCCCGCCGGGGTACGCGGCGGGCGTGCCTCGAAGCGAGGGGGTGAGCGCTCCTTCGCCTGCCGAGGCGGGGGCGCTGGCGACAACCGGGCGTTCGGGCTCGCCCAGGTACGGCCCGGAGCTGGTGATCACCGGTGGCGGACCGGCGGCCGGTCGAGGCGGGGGTGAGGGCTCGCCGGTCAGGTCCTGCATGGCCGGTTGGCCGCCAGCGCTCGGCAGCGCCTCGGCAGCGGCTGCCGACCGTCTCGCGACCGGCAGGGACTCCACGCGTCGCCGCGCGGCGACGGCCGGGGCCGCCGGCTCCACGAACTGGTGCGCGGCCCCGGCCGGCACCGCCGGCTCCACCGAACGTTGCGCGGTCCTGGCCGGGGCCGCCGGGTCCACGAACTGGTGCGCGGTCGGAGGCGGCCAGTCCCGCGCCGGGGCCTCCGCCGACGTGGCCTCGACCGCCGCCGTCGGCGCACGCGGTGACAGCGGCACCGCCAGCGTCGCCTGGTCCGCGACGCCGCTGCGCCGATCGGTCGCCACCGGAGGTCGGCCGGTGCCCGTCGCCAAGGTCGCCCGGACGTCCACCGGCAGCCCCGCACGGGGTGCCGCCTCGGCGCGCAGCGCCGCTTCCAGGCGTACCCTCGTCGGCTCGCCGGTCTGCCCCACCAGGGTGAGGCCCGGTGCTCCGCCGGCCCCGACGAGCAGCCGGCACAGTTGGTCGACCAGCCGGTCGGAGTCGCGGACGTCGACCGCCAGCACCCACTCGGCGGGGTCGACGAAGGCCAGGCCGTCGGGCTGACGGCCACCAGCCGTGCGCAGCAGGACGCCGGAAGGGACCACCTCGGCGAGCAGGTCCGGCACGACCGCGTGGCGGTAGAGCCGGCTGCTGGCGCGTACCCAACCGTCACTCAGCACGGGTGGTGACTGGCCGGACGCCCATCGGTGCTGGCCCGGCTCGGGCACCCCGATGGGCTCGGCGACGGCGGCCGATTCGTCGAGGGCCGCCGCGAGTGCGGTCACCCAGTCGGCGCGCGGCGGCGGTGCCGTCGGGTCGAGCAGTGCGGTCTCGATCCGAACGATCGTCCTCGCCGGCAGGCCCGCGAAGATCCCGGCGAGTGACCAGGGATCCGGTGGTGGCTCGCCGACATGGCGCAGGAGCAGCGTCGGCCGGTGTCGGTCCACCGGCATGTCGTAGGCCGGGTCACCCACCGCAGCGGGTGCGGCGGCCGAGGCACGCAGCAGCACTCCGGCGGGGACGGGATCGGCCACCAGCCCGGGCAGCACCACCGCCTGGTCCGGCAACGCCGGCTCCCAGGACGGGGCCGGGTAGCGGTTGCCGACCACCGGGCTGCTGGCGCCCGGCCGGAAGGACCGCCAACCCCAGGCACCCGTGCCGCCCGCCGCGTAGAGGGTGCCGTCCGGTGTGGCGTGGACGGGACCGTCCGGGGCGAGCAGTTCGACGCCGGTGCGGGCCGCCAGCCGGGTCAGCCAGGAGGCGTACGCCTCGTCCGGCCGGCCGAGGCCGCTCGCGGCCACCCAGACCCGGCCGACGCCCCACTCCTGGGCCGCACCCTCGACCACCCCGCGTAGCACGCCACCGCAGGCGGCGCTGCGCACGGCGCGCTCAGAGGTCAGGACCAGCACGTCGTCGGACGCCGCGACGGCGGTACGCACCAGTTGCCACAGCAGCGACGGCGGATCGTCCCCGTGTGAGATCACCGCGGCCGAACCGTGCCACTCCACGAAGAGTTCGTGGCCGGGGGGCGGTTCGACGCGGACCGGTCGGCGGAGCCAGCGCGGCAACAACAGCAGCGCCATCCGCCTCTGCCCCCCAGTTCGTCGGGGTCTCGAACCAGCCGCACCCCGATGTGCTGAGACTGACGCACCGTCGCGGCCACGGCGTCGGTCACCGGCCGGCGGTGTCGGTTCCGGGGGAAATCCCCCGCCAGCGGCCAGGCTCGCGCGGCAGTTCGGTCAGGAGTGGCAGACAGCCGACTCCGCGGCACGGGGTAGCCGACTGTGATCATGAAATTACTGCGCGCACACTCGCTCCGGCATGTTCTCGTCGAGTGGAGGAACAGATGCGTCTCCGATCGTTCGTCACCGCGGCACTGGTCGCCGTCCTGGCCGCCGGGGCACTCGCGCCGCCGGCACCGGCCGCGGCGGCCACCGCCGACCGGTGGGGCTTCGCGTACGTCAAGGACCCCACCGTCGCGGTCTGGACCGTGCTGGACACCAGCCGGCAGTGGGGTAGTTGGAAGACCGCGTTCCCGGCCGCCTGGGCCGACGGCATCAAGCTCGCGCCCGGCCGGTTCCAGGTGCGTTTCCCACAGGTCGGTGCCGGCGCACGGGGTGTGCCGCACGTGACCCCGGTGAACCGGACCGGGCACTACTGCGAGGTGGTCCGCTGGTTCCAGGCCGGCGTCGACGAGATCGTCGACGTGCAGTGCCACAGGCCGGGCGGTACGCGCGAGGACACTCCGTTCACCGTGCTCTGGACGACCAGCTCAGGCGTACTGCCGGCCGGCACCTCCCACGCGTACGTGCAGTGGGGCGCCGGCGCGCTGGTGCAGTCGTACAACTCGACGGGCGCGGTGAACACGGCCGGACCGGTGGGCGTCGGGCAGTACCTGGTGCGGCTGCCCGGGGTGGGGTTGGCCGGGGTGCTCGCCGGCGACGTGCAGGTCACCGCCGGGCAGCCGAACGCCGGTCCCCGCCGGTGCAAGGTCTACTCCTGGAGCGCGGTCGGCACCGGCGTGCAGGTGTACGTCTTCTGCTACGACCAGGCCGGCGCGTTCGTCAACACCGACTTCACCCTCTCCTACCACCGTCGGCGGCCGGTGATCGGCTCCCTCGCCCCGCCGTCGTACTTCGGTTACCTGGGTACCGCCGTCGGCGGTCCGACGAACGACAACTCGGTGCTCGGTGTCGGCGCGAACACGGTGGCGCCGCTGGCGCCCGCCGGCCGCTACCTGGCGACCTTCCCGCAGATCGGTCTCAAGGAGACACACGCCCAGGTGGTGGCGCAGGGCGCCGGCAGCAACTACTGCCACCTCACCCAACCCTGGCCGTACACCACGAACGCCGACCTCGACGTGATCTGCTTCGACAACGCTGGCGTGGTCACCCCCCACCGCTTCCTGGCCACCTTCACCTCCCGGCTCTGACGCCGGGCCGTACCGGCGGCGACCCGTCCCCCGGGTCGCCGCCCGCCAGCGGTGACCGTCCCCCGGGCCGCCGCGCGCCAGCGGTGGCCGTCGGGTCACCGCTGGCGGCGGGTACGGCGAGCGCGCACGCCGGTCGCGGGGGGGGCGGGGGGGGGGGGGGGCGGCCCCCCCCCCCGCCCCCCCCCCCAGGGGGCCGGGGGGGCGCGGGCGGGGCCCCCCCCCGCCGGCGGGGTGCAGGGGGGCGGCCCCGG
>NZ_JBEZDJ010000010.1:0-61778 GCF_040648275.1 Micromonospora sp. NPDC049171 | reverse complement strand
GGAGCTGTTCCGGTGCGGCATCGCGGGTGCGCGCGCACGCCGTTCGCGGTCCGGCCGTCGAGGCGGCCGGACCGCAGACCGTTGCTACAGGCCCAGGCTGCGCAGGGTCGGCACGGTCTGGCCCACCCAGGCGAGATCGGCGTCCTCGCGGGCACCCTGGGTGCGTTGCGTGCCGGCCAGGAACCACAGGAAGTAGGTGGTGTAGCCGGGTGCGCTGACCACTGTGTGGTAGCCCTCGGGCATCATCTGCATCACGTGGTCACGGATGGTGACGTTCTCCTCGTACCCCTCGTCGGTGTAGACCCGGCTGATGCCGAACCCGTTCGCCGGGCTGACGCGGTAGTAGTACATCTCCTCGTGTGCGGCCTCGGCGGGCAGGTCGTCGACCTTGTGCCGATGGGGCGGGTAGGTGCTCCAGTTGCCCGAGGGCGTGTAGGTCTCGCCGACGATGAGCCGGCGGGCGGGCAGCTCCGGCTGGGCGATCTCGGTGAGGATCTGGTGGTAGTCGCGGCCGAAGTTGGTCGCTCCCCACCGGCCGGTCGCGACCTGCTCCGGCGCGATGACGTAGGGGTCGGTGGCCAGGTCGCTGGGGGCGCTGGGGAGGGCGATCTCCACATCGGTGACGGCCTCGACGGTGATCGAGGAGCCGGCCGGGAGGTAGACCGAGTGCGGCTTGCCGGAGAAGACGTCGGCACGCTGGCCGACCTGCGGGAAGTGGTGGCCGGCGACGGTGAAGTTGGCCGTGCCGCCGAGGATGACGGCCAGGATCTCCCGGTCACCGGACTCGCCGGTCCAGGACTCGCCGGCCGACAGTCGCAGCAGGGTGAAGTCCAGCAGCCGGCAGGGATTGACGGGCAGGGTGTTCCGGCCCTCGGCGGCGGGAATGGTGCAGTGGTAGCGGTAGTCCATGGTCACCTTTCGGAATGCGGGGCGGTGCGGGTCGGTCGCGGTGGTCACCAGGGGCTGGTCCAGCCGGGGATGGTGGCGCGGGTGAGGGCTTCCAGGTAGAAGTAGTCGCCCCACAGGGTTCCCTCGTCGACGCCGACGTCCTTGGGCTTGTCGTACACGCCGTGCAGGATCAGCGCGTTCGAGCCCGGCTGGCCGCCGGTGGAGTAGTGGTCGATGAGCGAGCGCAGGATCTCGGCGGCGGCTCTGCGGTACCGGTCGGCGCTGGCCGGGTCGGTGAGGCCGTCGGCCAGCTCGACGAGGCCGCACGCGGCGATGGCCGCGGCGGAGCTGTCCCGCTCCTGGCCGCTGCCGTCGCCGAACTCCAGATCCCAGTACGCCACGTGGTCGTCGGGCAGGCGGGCGAGGAAGTGGTCGGCGCAGGTCCTCGCGGCGGCGAGCAGTGCGGGATCGCCGATGTGCCGGTGGTTGAGGCTGAAGCCGTAGATGCCCCAGGCCTGCCCGCGGGCCCAGCAGGAGTGGTCGGCGTGGCCCTGCTCGGTCTCCCCGCGCAGTGGCGCACCGCTGTCCGTGTCCCAGTAGAAGGTGTGGAAGGTGGTGCCGTCCGGACGCAGGATGTGCTGGCGCAGTTGGGCGGTGTGCCGGCGGGCCGCGGCGGCGAAGCGGTCGTCGCCGGTGGTCTGGCTGGCCCAGAAGAGCAGCGGCGTGTTCATGAGGCTGTCGATGATCGTGCGTCCGCGTTGGCGGGGGTCGTTCAGGTCGCCCCAGGCCTGGATGATTCCGGCCGGTTCGAGGACGCGCGTCATCAGGTGGTCGGCGGCGGCGAGAGCCGCGTCTCGGGCCCGCGGGTCGCCGGTACGACGGGCCGCGGTGACGCAGGAGAGGGTGTAGAGGAACCCGAGGTCGTGGGTGTCCAGGTCGATGCCGCGGTGCACCCGATCCGCGAAGCTGTCCACGTGCGACAGCGCGGCCCGCAGGTGGCGGTCGTCACCGGTCAGGTCGTGTGCGAGCCAGAGCTGGCCGGGCCAGAAGCTGGTGGTCCAGCCGACGTTGGCGCCCTCGGGTTGGCCGGCGCCCGGTGGCCGCAGCGGGTAGCGGTTGGCGTCGGTGGTGTCGGCGGGGTACCGGTCGCCGAAGGTGGCGATGTTCGCGTCGACGGTGCGGATGGCGGCGGCCACCGCGGCGGCCGTGGCCTCTGCGTCGGAGCTGGGACGGACGTCGGTCGCCGTCATGGATGCTGTTCTCCCTCGTGTGTCCGGTCCGGTGCCGGGCAGGTGTGTCGTCGGCGTCCGGCTGGGTGGCCGGAACGTGGTGGTCAGGCGCGCTGGGGTGCGGCCGCCGGTGGGTCGAGGGCGGCGCGCAGGGTGAAGCGGCTGTTGGCCCAGACCACGTAGAGCAGCGGCGCGGCGGCGAGGCCGAGCGCGATCGCGGGGCGGGCCGTCAGGAGTTGGGCGAGCAGCACGAGCACGAGCAGCGACACGGCGGTGAGGTACCACCGACGCACCACCAGGTACACGCAGGTACGGACCACCTCGCGCAGCGGCGCGCCGGGTCGCTCGGCGATGGTCACCAACCCGAGCAGCGCGGTCGCGACGGTGAGGACGATCAGGGTCGCCAGCACCGGCAGGGCGAGTGCCCCGACCCGGTGGCCCCAAGCGGCGCGGGCGTCGACGGCGAGCACCACCAGGGCAGCCATGGCCGCCGCCGTCCAGAGCATCGCCGGCCGGGCGGTGGACCGCCAGGCACGGCCGTAGGTGCGCAGCACGCCGCCGGTGTCGCCGGCGGAGTAGGCGGACATGACCGCGAAGGCCGCGCAGAGCCCGGGCGCGCAGAGCGGGGCGGTGAGCGCGTACAGCGGCCAGGACCGCGCCGCGTCGGTGGTGAACGCGAGCGTCACCAGGGGCAGGCAACCGAGCACCAGCAGCAGGTTGGTGGCGAGCGCGACGTAGATCCCGTCGAAGACGGCGGTGATGGTGTGGTGGCGCGAACGCACGGGCCTCAACCCTTCAGTCCGGTCGAGGCGACGCCCTCGATGAAGTAGCGCTGGCCCAGCAGGAAGATGACCGCGACGGGCAGCACGGACAGCACCGAGCCCGTCATGATCAGTGCGTACTCGGCGTTGTACTGGGAGATGAAGGTGTTCAGCCCCAACTGGATGGTGCGCAGCTCCGGACTGCGCAGGTAGACCAGCGGGCCGAGGTAGTCGTTCCAGGTGGTCGTGAACATGAGCAGGGCCAGGCTGGCGAGCGCCGGCCGGGACAGCGGCAGAATGATCCGTCGGTAGATGCCGTACTCGCTGAGCCCGTCGACCCGCGCCGCTTCGCTGAGTTCCTCGGGGATCGTCTCGTAGAACTGCTTCATCAGGAACACGCCGATCGCGCCGAACGCCTGGATCGCGACGATCGACCACAGCGTGTTCGACAGGTGCAGCTTCGACATGAGGATGAACTGCGGGATCATGTACGACTGCCAGGGCACCGCGATCGTCCCGACGTACGCCAGGAAGAGCAGGTTGCGGCCGGGGAAGCGGACGCGGGCGAAACCGTAGGCCGCGAAGCTGCCGGTGAGCACCTGCAGGAAGGTGACGATCACCGACAGCAGCAGGGTGTTCCACAGCCACGTCGTCATGTCCGAGCGCTGCCAGATGTCGACGTAGTTTCGCCACACCACCGGATCGGGGAGCCAGGTGATCGGGATGGTGAAGACGTCGTTGTTCGTCTTCAACGACGCCACCACCATCCAGAAGAACGGCAGCAGCAGCCCGGCCGCCGCGAGCACCAGAGCGGCGTACCCGAGCAGCCGCCCGCCCAGGGACCGGACCCGTCGGCGGGGCGCGCGGTTGCCGGGCGCGGCGAGGGCCGGGGTGGGCAGGGAGAGGTCGGTCGCGGTCATCAGCTGTTCCTCCGCTTGTTGACCATGAACTGGATGACCGTGATGCCGAAGCAGATGGCGAACAGGACGATGGAGACCGCCGAGGCGTAGCCGAACTGGTTCTCCTCGAACCCCTTCTGGTAGATGTACTGCGAGAGCACAAGTGTCGACTGGCCCGGTCCGCCGCCGGTCATCACGAGGATGAGGTCGAAGACCTTGAAGCTTTCGATGGTGAGCAGCACCGTGACGAAGAAGGTCGTGGTTCGTAACCCGGGGAGGGTCACGTGCACGAACCGCTGCCACGGTGAGGCGCCGTCGGTCTCGGCCGCCTCGTAGAGCTGGGCCGGAATGGTCTGCAGGCCGGCCAGGAACAGCAGCATGTAGTAGCCCATGTACCGCCAGGTGCCGACGATGATGACCGCCGGCATCGACCAGGTCGCCGACGCGGTCCAGCCCGGTGGATTGTCCACCCCGAGGGCGCCGAGGAGAGCGTTGATCGGGCCGTACTCCGGGCTGAACAGCTGGTTCCAGACGACCGCGATCGCCACGATCGAGGTGATGTAGGGGAAGAAGGCGATGGTGCGGAAGAACCGTACGCCGCGCAGTTTGCGGTTGAGCAGCAGCGCCAGCCCGAGCGCTGCCACGAGGGTCAGCGGGATGTGGAAGACCGCGTAGTAGACGGTGTTGCGCAGTGCGGTCCAGAAGCTGGAGTCGTCCCACATCCGCCGGAAGTTGGCGGTGCCGGTCCACTCGGCCACCCCGAAGACGTTCCAGTTGGTGAACGCCACGTAGAACAGCACGACGACGGGCAGCAGGGTGAGCAGGGCGAAGCCGAGGAAGTTGGGAAGGATGAACGACCAGCCGGCGACCGTGTTGCGCGACACCAGCCGCCGGTTCCTGGGTCTCGTGCGCGGCAATGTTGCCATAGGGAGTCTCCGGGAGCGTTCGGCCTGGGGGCGGGACCGGCGTGCGGCTCAGGCGCGCCGGGCCCGCCATCAGCTCACTGGTTGAGGACTTCGTTCTTGGCGCGGGTCTGCGCCTTGCTCAGCTCCGCGTCGACGCCCTTGCTGTCGGAGAGGATCGCCGAGTGCGTCTCGTTGAGGAGGTTCTGCAGGCCGGCGGTGTGCTTCGACACCGGGTTCTCCGGCTTGATGGTGTGCTTGGAGTAGGCGAACTTCGACAGCTCGTCCTGCGGTACGCCGTCCAGCCCGAACAGCGACGCGGTGACCGCGTCGGTGACCTGGGCCGGGGTGATGCCGATCCCGGCCAGCGCCTTGCCGGCCTCCGGGCCGGCCGCGTACTTGAGGAAGTCCTTGGCCGCGGCCGTCTTGGACTTGCTGATCTTCGGGTTGATCCCCAGGCCGGTCGGGTCACCGAAGGTGACAGGCGTGGCGGAGGTGCCGGTGGTGGACTTGTCGAACTGCGGCGCCGGCGCGATGCCCCACTGGAACTTGTCGGCGTCACCGCTCTTGCGCTGGTTGAGCAGCGTGGCCACGTACCAGGTGCCCATCAGCAGCATCGCCGACTGCTGCTTGCCGAACTGCGCCTGGTAGGTGAGCTTGTTGGTCTTCGCGGTGCCGAAGGTCGGCTGCGCGCCGGACGCCTGCAGGTCCAGTGACTTCTCGTAGTACGGCTTCAGGAAGCCGAAGTTGCCGGAGAGCAGGTCCGCGTTGGGGGTCTGGGCGAGCGCGAACCCCTGCACCGTCGACTGGAAGGTGTGCTGGTACGCGCCCGTCGCGTTCGAGCCGGCCCCCTTCAGCCCGGTGTGCAGTCGCTTCGCCGCGTCGGTGTAGTCGTCCCAGGTCCAACTGCCGTCCGGGGGCGTCACCTTCGCCTTCGCGAACAGGTCCTTGTTGTAGAACAGCACCCACGAGTCCTGCCGGTAGGGCACCGCGTACGCCTTGCCGTCCACCTGGTACGACGCGAGCCCCGGGGCCGAGCCGAGACCGGAGGCGGCGTCGGAGACGTCGAGCAGCTGGCCGCCGCTCTGGTACGTGTAGAAGTTCTTGAGGTTCTTCATGACGTAGACGTCCGGCGCGGTGCCGGCGGCCAGGTCCGTGATCATCTGAGTGTCGTAGTCGTTGCCCGGGGCGTACTCCTTGAGCTCCACCGTCACGTTCGGGTGGGTCGCCTTGAAGCCGTCGGCGAGCGTCTTGAACTCCGGCGTGGACGACAGGCTCCAGCCGGCCAGGGTGATCGTCACGGGGGCGTTGGGGTCGACTGGCTCGTCTCCGCCCCCGCAGCCGGCGAGAACAAGTGTCAGGGCCGTCGCGGCGCTGATGACGGCCGGTATCGCACGCTTCATCCTCTCTCCTTCAGGTCAAGGGCCCGGACGGGCCCGCACTGCTACCAGGCCGCTTGGGTGGGCCTGGGATGCTCCGTGTCCAGACGGGTCGACGTGCTGATCCCGTCGGGCCAGTCGACCGCCAGGTGCAGGCCGCTGCCGTCCTCGTCGACCACGGCCCGGCACGCCTGCCCGGCCGTGGCCACCGGCACCCCGGACAACTCGGTGAGGGCGGCGACCCATGCGCCCGGCCGGACGGGGTGCTCCAGCCAGGGCACGACCAGCCCGCCGGCCAGGGGTCCGCCGTGCGCAACGGCGGTGGCGCCGGCCGTTCCGTCGCCGTGCACGCTCTCGATCCTGCTGGTCAGGCCGGCGCCGGTCACGGTCGCCACCCCGCCGCGGAGGTCGGCCGTCGCGCCTCCGGGAACGGCCCAGCCGCCGATCCGCAGCCGCAGCGCAGCCGCGTCGACGCCGTCAGCGAGGCCGTCGACGCGGGTCAGACGCAGCTCCCAGGGGCCCCGGACCAGCGAGTACACCGTGAGGTGCCCGGCCGCTCGGGACCGACCCAGGAGGCCGCCGCCGTGATCGCGCTGCCCCGGGTCCGGCTCGACCCAGTGGGCGAGGGCACGTGACCCGGCCACACCCACGCCGTCGGTGTCGACGCGCACGGTCAGCAGGCGCATGCCGGCGCGGTGGGTGACCCGACCCGCGTCGTCGACGAGCGTGACGGACTGGTCGAGCGGGGTGGCCCAGCCGCTGTCGTCGAGGACGGGGGTGGTGGCGGTGGAGTAGCCCAGTCGGGCGTACAGCGGGGAATCCGAGACGGTGGCACCCTCCACGGCGTGGTCGGTGCCGTGGTTGACGACGCGGACGATGCCGTCGGCACGGGTGCCGGAGACCAGCCAGCCGGGCGCGTGTATCGCCCGCAGCGTGTCCCGCTCCTGCACCGGCAGCGGCTCCTCGGGGGTCGTCCACACCGGATGGTCGGCGGGTAGCGCGATGCCGAGCAGACCCTTGCTGGCCCAGTACGGCGAGCCCGGCCCGGAGTACGACTGCGCCAGCCGCGGCCACGGCCCGTGCCAGCCGAGGGTGAGCAGGCCGCGGTCGTCCGGGGCGCCGTTGGCGACGAAGTGGCGCACGATGCCGGTGGCCGCGCCGCGCAACCGGCCGAGGCTGACCGAGGGCACGCCGGCGATGGCGCCGACCCAGAACGGCGCCGCCGCGGCGAAGCGGTAGGTCAGGCTTCGCCCCTGGATCAGCGGTGCTCCGTCGGAGCCCACGAGCGCGACCGCGTCGCCCAGGAAGCGGTCCAGGCCGGCCAGGTCCCGTTCGCGGCGCGGCTCGGCCAGGTCGACGGCGCCGGCCATCCGGGCCCACAGCGTCGGGTAGAGGTGCAGGGCCCAGCCCACATAGTGGTCGTAGGCACGGTCCGGCCCGTCGGACATCCAGCCGTCGCCGCGGACGAAGCCGTCGTGCGTGGTCAGGTCCTCGTTCATCTCGTCGAGCGAGTGCGGCCCGCCCACCGAGCGCAGGAACGTCTGGACGACCAGCCGGAACCAGACCCAGTTGATCCGTGGGTACGTGTCGTCGCCGACGGCCGGGCGCAGATAGTCCACCACCCGCTCGCGTACCGCCGACGGCAGCCGATCCCAGATCCACGGGCGGGTCAGGTCCAGGACCAGCGCGATGGAGGCGGCCTCCACCTTGGCCTGGGGGTGCTCGTCCAGGCGCACCCAGCGGTCCGGAGATCTCGGGTCGGTGCCGGCGGCGATGCCTGCGGCGTAGGTGTCGGCGAGCTCGTCCGTGCCCACTCCCCGGGCACCCGCGATGCGGAAACCAGCGAGCAGGAAGGTGCGGGCGAAACCCTCCAGGCCGTCGACGGCCCGTCCGTAGCCGCCCTCCGGCCCAGGAAACGTGACGAGGGCGTGCCCGGGCGACGCGAACGGCCGGGCGGCGGCGAGCATCCGGTCGGCGAGGGCCAACCAGTCGTCCCGGCTCCAGGGCGCGGCGAGAGCGGCAGCCGGGTGCGTCCCCGGTGCCGGTTGGCCGGTCGTCCCGGACGTCATCCGAGGTCCTGTCGCATCGATCCGTCTCCGTGGCAGGGGCGAGCGGGGCGTGCCCCGTAATGTGACGCGCAGGCATCCGCAGCGTTTCCGAAGTAAAACGCTCACAACAGAGCAAGTCAATGCCTCTCTTCCACCGATGTGAACACACCTGATCAAAAGGGCGCACGATGCGGCCTCCCTGCGGCGTCACTGCGGGACCTCGACTGCCATAACTGCTCTGATACGATCAGAATCGTTCAGACTCGCTCTACCAGTCCGAGGGGCCATGACCGTCGCAGAGCGCTTCGCGGGCCCTCTGGCTGCGGCCTGGCCGGGCAACCGCAGGGACCTGCTGGCCCGGGCACTCGCGCCACCGGACGGATCGTTGCCGGTGCCACCGGCCGGCGAGCGTGCCGTGTGGGCCCACCCGCACGCCCCCACGATGCGACAGCTGCGCGGCCGGGCCGAGGACGACATCGCCGCCCCCTGGCCACTCCCCCTGGCCCACCAGTACGCCAGGTACTTCCGCGACGGCGAACGCGACACGTACGAGCAGGTGGTCTTCGCCCGGCAGCGACGCCTGACCCGGGCCGCCGTGCTCGCCGCGGTCACCCTCGACCCGGCCTGGCTGAACGAGGTGGTCGACGGCGTGACCCTGCTGTGCGAGCAGAGCAGTTGGTGCTGGCCAGCGCACGACGACACGCACGCCGTGCACGGGGCGGTGCTGCCGACCGTGACCGATCCCTATCTCGACCTCGGCGCGGGTGAGGTCGCCGCTCAGCTGGCCTGGGTCGACCACCTGCTCGGCGAGCCGCTCGACGCACACGCCCCCGGCCTGCGGGCCCGGATCCGGCACGAGGTCGACAGGCGCGTGCTCACACCGTTCGCCGAGCGCCGCGACTGGCATTGGCTCGGCCTCGACGGCGACGTGCACAACTGGAGCCCGTGGATCCACGGCAACGTGCTCGTCGCCGCGCTGCGCCTGGTGCAGGACCCAGCCCGGCGGGCCGGGCTTGTCGACCTGGTGGTCGAAGGGCTCGACAGGTACGTGGCGGCGCTGCCCGCCGACGGCGCCATCGACGAGGGCTACGGCTACTGGTGGAACGGCGCGTGTCGGGCCCACGAGGCACTCGACCTGCTCGCCCACGCCACCGGTGGCGCGCTCGACGGCGTGCCGGGCGACGCCCTGCGGCACACCGTCGCCTTCCCCCACCGGATGCACCTGGGCGGCGACTGGTATCTCAACCACGCCGACGGGTCGGCCCGGCCCTCCGGGGGCCAGCCCTGGCACGCGCTGCACCGGGCCGCCCGTCGGGTCGGGGACCGGGACGCGGTGGCGCACGCCGCGGCGCACCGCCGTCCCGACGCGCCCGTCGCGGACGAGGAACACGGCCTGGGCCGGCTGCTACTGGCGTTGACCGACCCGGCGTGGGTCTCCGCCACCCCGGCGCCACCGCCGCTGCCCCGCGACGTGTGGCTGCCCTCCGTGCAGGTGCTGCTCGCCCGCGCGGCGGCCGGCAGCCCCGGCGGGCTGACCCTGGCGGCCAAGGGCGGGCACAACGGCGAACACCACAACCACAACGACGTCGGCAGCATCGTGGTGGCCCTCAACGGGGTCCCGGTGATCGTCGACGCCGGGCGTCCCACCTACACGGCGCACACCTTCGGCCCCGGTCGGTACGACATCTGGACCATGCGCAGCGACTGGCACAACGTCCCGCACATCCGCGGCACCGAGCAGGCGCCCGGCCACACCCACGCCGCCCGACACGCCACCGCCACGACCGACGGCGCGGACGCCGAGCTGCGTCTGGACCTCGCCGGGGCCTACCCGCGCACGGATGTCCGGCACTGGTGGCGCAGCACCCGACTGGACCGCCACGCTGGACGGGTCGTCGTCGTCGACTCCTGGGAGCTCGACCCCGGGGACCCCGACCCGGGCCAGACCGCCCCGCCGACCCACGTCCACCTGCTCGTCGCCGGCCAGGTACGCCTCGGCGACGGCCGCGCCGAGGTCACCGCGCTGGACGGCGCCGGCCGACTCGGGCTCAGCTGGCAGCCGGCCTCCGCGCCCTGCGCCGCGACGATCCGGCAGATCACTGATCCCCTGCTCCTCGACGTGTGGGGAGAACACCTGACCCGGCTCGCGATCGACGTCACCGCGGTCGGCCCGGCCGGCGAGCTCGTCGTCGTCATGCAAGAGCTCTCGCCGCACGAAGCGTTCCTCGGAGGTCCACCATGACCAAGGACAATCCCGTCGTCACCACGACGGATTCCTCCCGCGGGCCGCTTCAGGTCGTCCGCCGCCAGCAGCTGTTGGCCGCCCTGCAACGCGACGGCTCGATGCGCATCTCCGACCTGTCCCACGCGCTCGGCGCCGCGCCGGTCACCATCCGACGCGACATCGCCGAGCTCGCCGCCGAAGGGTTGGTCCGCCGGGTCCACGGTGGGGTCGCCCTGATCCTGCCGGACGACGCCCCGACAGCCGACGAGTCACCCGCCGCGGGCCAGGACCCGCTGGTCGGGCGCACCCTCGGCATGCTCGTCCCCTCGTTGGACTACTACTGGCCCGACGTGGCTCGCGGCGTCGAGGCGGCCGCCCGCGAACTCGACATGCGTGTGGTTCTGCGCGGCTCCTCCTACGACAGCGAGGACGACCAGCCGCAACTGGCCCGCCTGGTCGGGCGGATGGGCGTCGACGCCCTGATCATCGCGCCGAGCATGGACGCACCGAGCGCCGAGCGCACCATCGAGTGGCTCGACCAGGTCGACGTCCCGGTCGTCCTGCTGGAACGGACCGCCACGGTGGGCAGCCACCACGCCGTCATGGAGTCGGTGGTCACCGACCACGCGCTCGGTGCGGCCATGGCGGTACGCCACCTCACCTCCCTCGGGCACCGCAAGGTCGGCCTGGTGCTCGACGCCAACAGCCCCACCAGCCAGCACGTACGGCGCGGCTGGCTCGACGCCACGAGCGAGTGCGGCCTCGACTCGGACGCGACGGTGGTGGCCGTGGTGCCCGACGCACGGTCACCGGAACGGGACACCGTCCTGGACGGCGTCCTCGACAGGTGCCGGGCGACCGGGACGACGGCGCTGCTGGTGCACGCCGACGCCGAGGCGATCGCACTGGTGCAGCACTGCGAGAAGCGACACCTGTCCGTTCCCGGTGACCTGTCCATCGTGGCGTACGACGACGAGGTCGCCGGGCTCTTCAGCCCGCCGCTGACCGCGGTCCGACCGCCGCGACGCTCGATCGGACGGGCCGCCGTACGTCTCGTCGCCGACCGGCTCGCCGACCCCGACCGCCCCACCCACCGGGTCGTCATCAGCCCCGCACTGCGGATCCGGGGGTCGAGCGCGCCGCCACCCGCGTAACAGTCTCAACCCATTGTCGAACGTCCTCGGTCACCGGCGGCGGACATGGCACGATGGCCGTGTCCTGCGCCGCCGGTGGCCGGGCACGACACTGATGGAGTCCGGATGTCAGAGCTGGCCGGCGCGCCGGTGCCAGGATTGGCGAAGCTGTGGACGCACGATCCGGTCACCGCCGGCCCGTACCGGTTGGTCGGCCGGCTGGGCGCGGGCGGGCAGGGCGTCGTCTATCTCGGTGAGGACGACGCCGGTGACCGGGTCGCGGTCAAGATGGTCAACGTGGATCTGAGTGATCCGCGGGCGCGGTCGCAGTTCCTGAAGGAGATCGCCGCCGCGCGCCGGGTCGCTCCGTTCTGCACCGCCCAGGTGCTCTTCGCCGAGGTGGACGGCGAGCGGCCCTACGTGGTCAGTGAGTTCATCGAGGGCCCGACCCTGCACCGGCACGTCCGCGAACGTGGCCTGGTGACCGGTAACGCCCTGCACCGGCTCGCGGTCGGCACCGTCACGGCGCTCGCCGCGATCCACAGCGCCGGCGTGGTGCACTGCGACCTGAAGCCGGACAACGTGGTGCTGGGCGAGGACGGTCCTCGGGTGATCGACTTCGGCATCGCCCGCGCGTTGGGCGTCACCGAGACGGCGTCCAGCCGGGTCATGGGGACCACCGCGTACATGGCGCCCGAGCGGTTTCGCAACGACGCGATCGGTCCGCCCTGCGACGTCTTCGCCTGGGCGGCCACGATCGCCTTCGCCGCCGGTGGACGGCCGCCGTTCGGCAACGACTCGCTCTTCGCCGTGATGCACCGGGTGCTGAACGATCCGCCCGAGCTGCCCGCGTTGCCTCCCGTTCTGGACGAGCTGATCCGGGAGTGCCTGGCCAAGGATCCGGCGGACCGGCCGAGCGCCGAGCGCGTGCTGGTGCGGCTGCTCCGGCAGGACGGCCGGGTCGCCGATCCGCTCCGTCGCGACCATCTGCTCGAAGCCGGCAACCTGACCGCTGGCGCGCCGACGCCGAACCACCCGCTGCCCCCGGTCACCCCCACGGCACCGCAGCCACAACCGACACGGCCGCAGATACCGACCCAGTCGACGGCGCCGACCCAGTCGGCCTACACGCCGATGCCGACCCAGCCGGCCTACACGCTGGCGCCGACCCAGCCGGCCTACACACCGGTGACCCAGCCGGCTCACGTTCCGGCAATGACGCAGCCGGCTTACCCGCCGGTGACCCAGCCGGCACACCCGCCGGTGACGCAGCCCGGCGTCGGTGCTGGTGACGGCGGCGCGTTGCGGCGACTGCGTCGTGAGGCCCCGGACGCCTGGGGCATCTCGACCGCGCTCTTCCTCGGTTCGGTTGGCGCGGCCGCCGGTTACGTCGCGTCGAGCGCGGTCGGCCCGGCCGCCGCGGTCGGGGCGGTCGCCTTCGTCGTGGTCTACCTGGTCCGGCTGCTGGTCGCGACGGCGCTCGGGGGGCGGTCCGACCGAAGATGACAGGTGCGCCGGGGTCGGGGTCACCGGCTGGCACCGGATCGATAGGTTGACTGCCACCGCCCCGCCCGTCGAGGAGGACGTCCCGATGCCCCCAACCGCCACGCGTCCGCGGCAGTGGTTGCCGTACACCGCCGCCGTCACCGCCGGCCTGGTGGTCATCGCCGGGGCGTTCGTCATCGTCCGGCAGCGCGACGCCGACTGCACCACCACGCTTGAAGTCAACTCCTCCACGGAGAAGGCGGCTCTGCTCGTCGACCTGGCCGAACGCTACAACCGCGGCGACCGGTCGATCGATGGCGGCGGCTGCGCCCAGGTGCACGTCAGCGCGTTGAACTCGGGCAAGGCCACCGAGGCGCTGGCCAACGGCTGGGCCAACACCGGCCTGCCGCAACCACAGGTCTGGTTGCCGACGTCGAGTCTCTGGACCGGCCAGCTCCGGCTGCTCGACCAGGGCGCCGGGCGGGAGCCGCAGACCCCGGACCGCTACCCGTCGATAGCCAACAGCCCGCTGGTGATCGCGATGCCGCAGCCCAAGGCCGAGCTGGTACGCCAGCGCGGGTCGCTGGGCTGGGGAGAGATCCTGGGCCTCTCCGGGCGGGACGGGTGGGCGAGCTTCGGCAAGCCGGAGTGGGGGCGTTTCACCTTCGGCAAGGACAACCCGAACCTGTCCACCTCCGGGTTGGCGGCGACCATCGCCACGTACTACGCGGCGGTGCAACGGTCCAACGACCTGACCCGGTCCGACCTGGCCAACCCCGCGGTCACCCAGTTCGTCCGCCGGATCGAGGCCAACGTGTCGCACTACAGCGACGACTCGGTCGACCTGCTGCGCAACCTCGCCGAGGCGGACCTGGCCGGCGGGGCGGGCCGCACCGACGACATGAGTGCCATCGTCCTGCAGGAGGAGCTGGTCGACCTCTACAACACGGGTGCGCTGAGCGCCCGGCAGGACGGGCAGGAGCAGGGCCGCCGGCCGAACGTGCCGCTGGTCGCCGTCCATCCCAGGGAGGGCACGTTCAATCTGGACCATCCGTTCGTCGTGCTGCCCTCCGCCGATGGGCGGCAGCGCGCGGCGGCGGCCGACTTCCAGAAGTTCCTGACCGAGGACGACCAGCAGAAGAGCTTCGCCCGCCTCGGCTTCCGGGATCACGAGCGCCGTGCCTCGGCGGAGTTGCTCGCCAGCGTCGGCGCCGAGCCCACCGGCGGGCTGACCTACTTCGAGCCCCCGGACCCGCAGGTGGTCGGCGCGATGCTGGACGGCTGGCGCACGCTCCGCAAGAAGGCCAACATCCTGATCGCCCTGGACACCTCGGGGTCGATGCAGGCCCCGGTCGACACCACCCGTACCCGTTTCCAGGTCGCCACGGCGGCGGCGGGCAAGGGCCTCGCGCTGCTCAACAGTGAAGACCGGGTGGGGCTCTGGTCGTTCTCCTCGGAGATTCCGAGCCGGCCGAAGACCCCCTACCGGCGGGAGGTCCCGCTCGGCGAGTTCGACCAGAGGCAGATCAAAAGCAGGATCGCCGGCCTGCACGTCGAGGGCGCCACCGCGCTCTACGCGACGGTCCGGGCCGCGCACCGAGAACTGCGCGACAGGTACGACCCGCAGCGGATCAACGCGATCGTCGTGCTGACCGACGGCAAGAACGAGTACAGCAAGGACAACGAGCTGGACCGGTTGCTCGCCGAGGTGACCCTGGACCCGGAACGTCCGGTGAAGGTGTTCTGCATCGCCTTCGATCGGGACTCGGACTTCGCCACCCTGGACCGGATCGCCAAGGCCTCGTCGGGCAAGGCGTTCGACGCCACCGATCCCGCCAAGGTCGACGAGGCGTTCGTGAAGCTGGTCAGCAGCTTCTGACGCAGCGCACCCTCCTCATCGGACGGAGCCGAACATGCTGGAGAACCTCGCCGTGGTCGGCGGTCCGAAGTCGCCCGTCGACACACCGGTGATGATCGGCTTCTTCGCCCTCGTCGCGGTCGCCATCGTGGTGATCCTGTTCCTCCGCGCGCGCAACAGGTAGCACGGGGTCGTCGACCTGTGCCGTCAGTCCGGCACACCCGCGGCTACCGCGACGCGGCTGACCATCGGGCGGTCGTCGGCGCGGCGGCCGACGATGGAGCCGAGGATCTCGCCGGCGCGTACCGCCGCGTTGGACAGCAGGGAGGCGCTGATGCCGTGGGAGTGTTCGGTGCCGCCCTGGAGGTAGACGTTGGCCCGCACCGACGCGTCCGCCCGGATGCGGTAGTCGCGCTGCACCACGGCCCGGCCGAACTCGTCCCGGTGGTAGTACCGGGCCGCGTCGTCGAGCAGCGGGAACGGGTCGACCGGCTGGTAGCCGGTGGCGCAGATCAGGACGTCGGCGTCGAGGACCGACACCTCGCCGGTGGTCAGCGTCTCGACGGTGACGGCGACGCGGCCATCGTGCTCGCGGGCCCCGGTCAGACGGGACATGTTGAGCAGGCGCAGCCGCTGGACGCCGTTGACCTTCTCCTGGTAGGAGCGCCGGTAGAGTTCCTCGATGAGGTCGGCGTCGACGACCGCGTAGTTCGTGTTGCGGTGGTAGTTCATCAGCATCGTCTTGACCTCTGACGGCGCGGTGAAGTAATCGTCCACGGCGGCCGGGTCGAAGATGCGGTTGGCGAACGAGCTGTCGTCGGCCGGGCTGTAGCCGTACCGGGAGAACACGCCGCACACCTCGGCGGTCGGGAACCGTTCGTGCAGGAACGCGGTGACCTCGGCGGCGCTCTGGCCGGCGCCCACCACGACGAACCGGGACGGGTCGGTGCCGTCGAGCCGGTCGATGTTGGTCAGGAGGTCGCGGCTGTGCCAGATCTGGTCGGAGACCTCCACGCCGGCCGGCGTCTGCGGGAGCAGCCCGGTCGCGATGACGAGATTGCGAGCGCGGTACGTGGTGACGCGGCCACCGTGGCGCACCAGCACGTCGAACGCCTCGACGACGCCGTCGCGGAGCACCGGGACGACCTTGGTGACCTCCTGGCCGTAGTGCACCAGGTCGCCGACCTTGGCCGCGGCCCACTCGAGGTAGTCGTGGAACTCGACGCGCAGCGGGAAGAAGCTCTTGTGGTTGACGAAGTCGACGAGCCGCCCCCGGTCCTTCAGATAGCACAGGAAGCTGAACTCACTGGTGGGGTTACGCAGCGTGACCAGGTCCTTGAGGAAGGACACCTGCATTGTCGCGTCCGACAGCAGCATCCCGCGGTGCCAGCCGAAACGGGGCTGGCGCTCCAGGAACACGGCGGTGACCGGGTCGGCGGCGGCGTCGCCGTTGTGCTCGTGCACGGCGACCGCCAAGGCCAGATTGGAGGGACCGAAGCCGATTCCGAGCAGGTCGTAGACCGGAATAGCGCCGTACGGAGCGGCCTGTGACATCGGCAGTCCTCATCGTCAGGTCGAGCGGGTCGACACCCTGCACGTGAAAGAGCCGCCCCCGGGGACGGCGCGAAGCTAGGTTAGACTAACCTAACTTTCGCTGAGTTGGATGGGCCAGGAGGAACCGTGCGGGTAGTCATGTTCGGGTACCAGACGTGGGGGCATCGGACCCTGCAAGCACTGCTGGACTCGGAGCACGAGGTCGCTCTGGTGGTCACGCATCCGCCGAGCGAGCACGCGTACGAGCGGATCTGGAGCGACTCGGTCGCCGACCTCGCGGCGGCGCACGGCATTCCGGTCGAGGTCCGCGACCGGCCCGACGACGATCTGCTGATCCCGCTGGAGAAGGCCGATCCGGACGTCATCGTGGCGACCAACTGGCGCACCTGGATCCCGCCGCAGATCTTCGAGCTGCCCCGGCGGGGCACGCTCAACGTGCACGACTCGCTACTCCCCGCGTACGCGGGCTTCTCGCCGTTGATCTGGGCTCTGCTCAACGGTGAGAAGGAGGTCGGGGTGACCGCGCACATGATGGATGCGGAGTTGGACGCCGGCAACATCGTGTTGCAACGGTCGGTGCCGGTCGGTCCCCGGGACACAACGACGGACCTGTTCCACAAGACGCTGGAGCTGTTCGGGTCGATCACCGTCGACGGTCTCGCGCTGATCGCCTCCGGCAAGACCGACTGGACGCCGCAGGACCGCTCGAAGGCCAGCTTCTTCCACAAGCGGTCCGATGAGGACAACCGCATCGACTGGACCTGGTCGGCGGAGGAGTTGGACCGGCTGGTCCGGGCGCAATCCGACCCGTACCCGAACGCGTACGCGTTCCACCGCGGACAGCGGCTGCGCATCACCGCCGCGTCCGTCTCGCGGGGCAACTACGGCGGTACGCCCGGTCGGATCTTCATCCGCGAGGGTGACGCCGTCGTCATCGTGGCCGGCGCCGAGGCCCGCCGCGGCAAGAGCCCCGGCCTCGCGGTCGAACGGGTTCGCCTGGAGGACGGCACCGAGCTGGCCGCGACCGAGTATTTCCGCACCATGGGCGGCTATCTCACCAGCCACCCGTGACGCGCGGGCGCTGATTCGTTCGAGCCTCCGGGGCTCGCGCCGACGGGCCGAGCCCCGGCTCCGCCGCGCCTCGAATCCGGACATTTAGGCCAGCCTTACCTTACCGACTTCGACCGCCCCGGCCCATCAGGAGCGACTGTATGCAGATCATCGGTGGCAGCACCGGCGGCACCGTGGCGGCCCGGGCGGCACTCTCCAGTGGCGGCCCGCTGACCGTCGCCCCCACCACCCTCCCGGACGCGTTCGCGCGGACGGCTCGCCGTGACCCCGACGCGGTGGCGGTGGTCTTCGAGGACGTCGAGGTCACCTACGCCGAGTTGGACGCCAGGGCCAACAGGTTGGCGCACCTGCTCGTCGCCCGGGGTCTGGGCCCGGATCGGGTGGCCGGGCTCGCCGTGCCGCGCTCGGTCGACATGATCGTGGCGGAGCTGGCCGTGCTGAAGGCCGGCGGCGCCTACCTTCCGCTGGACCCGGCCGACCCGGCCGAGCGGCTCGCCTACCTGGTCGGCGACGCGCGACCGGTCTGCCTGGTCACCACCTCCGAGGCGGCGGACCGGCTGCCGCGCGACGACGGTGTGCCCCGGCTGCTGCTCGATGCCCCCGAGGTCGTCGCCGAGCTGGCGGACGCGTCGACCGACGACCCCGAACGGCCCGGCCTGCGGGTCGAGCACGCCGCCTACGTCATCTACACCTCGGGCTCGACCGGCCGCCCCAAGGGGGTGCTGCTCACCCACACCGGCGTGGCCAAGCTGCTCTCCACCCAGTTCGAACGGTTCGGGTTAACCCCCGACGTCCGGGTCCTGCACTTCGCCTCGCCGAGCTTCGACGTGGCGTTCTGGGATCTCTGCCTGGCCCTGCTCTCCGGTGGGCGACTGGTCATCGTCCCCGCCGAGCGCCGCGTCGCCGGGCCGGCCCTCACCGAGTACGCCATCCGGCACCGGGCCAACTTCATGATCCTGCCGCCGGCGCTGCTGGCCGCGCTGCCCCCGGAGTGTGACCTGCCACCGGGCATCCTGCTGGCCGGCACCGAACGGGTGTCGCCGGAGTTGGTCGCCCGCTGGGCACGGGATCGCCGGATGTTCAACGCGTACGGCCCGACGGAGGCCACCGTCAACTCCACGCTCGGTGAGTGTGACCCGGAGCGGATCGACAGCTCCTCGGTCCCGATCGGACGCCCCGACCCGGGCACCGACGCCTACCTGCTCGACGACACGTTGCGGCCGGTGGAGCCCGGTGTGCCAGGCGAGCTCTACCTCGCCGGTCCGGGCCTGGCCCGCTGCTACGTCAACCGGCCGGACCTGACCGCCGAGCGGTTCCTCGCCGACCCGTACGGCCCACCCGGCCGACGGATGTACCGCACCGGTGACGTGGCGAGCTGGCGGGCGGACGGACGGCTGGACTTCCTCGGGCGGGTCGACGACCAGGTGAAGGTGCGCGGATACCGCATCGAGTTGGGCGAGATCGAGTCGGTGCTGGCCCGCCACCCGAACGTCGGCCAGGTCACCGTGCTGGCCCGCGAGGACCGCCCGGGTGACGTGCGGTTGGCGGCCTACGTCGTACCGAGCGAGGACGAGGCACCGCAGGACCGGGCCGACAGCCAGGTCGCCGAGTGGAAGGAACTGCACGAACTGCTCTACCAGGCCGGCCGGGTCGAGCGCTTCGACGAGAACTTCACCGGCTGGAACAGCAGCTTCGACGGCTCGCCCATTCCGTTGAAGCAGATGCGCGAGTGGCGGGACACCACTGTCGACCGGATCCGGTCGCTGCGACCCCGGCGCGTCCTGGAGATCGGTGTCGGCAGCGGGTTGCTGCTGTCGCGACTCGCCCCGGAGTGCGAGAGCTACTGGGGACTCGACCTCTCCGAGCAGGCCATCGACACGCTACGGGCCGCGGTGTCGACGATTCCCGGGCTCGCCGAACGGGTCACGCTGCGCGCCCAACCGGCGCACGACCTGACGGGGGTGCCGACCGGCTGGTTCGACACGGTCGTCATCAACTCGGTGGTGCAGTACTTCCCGAGCGCCGACTACCTGAGCGGCGTGCTGCGCGAGGCGGCCGAGCGACTCGCCCCCGGCGGTGTGATCTTCGTCGGAGACGTCCGCAACCTGCGCCTGCACCGGGCGCTGCACGAGGCGATCCAGACCAGCCGTGGCGTGGCCCCCGCCGCGGTGGACGCCGCCGTCGAGGCGGCGGTCCGCGCCGAACGGGAGCTGCTGCTCGACCCGGACTACTTCGCCACGCTGCCGACCGGATCGATCCGGGGCGCCGAGGTGTGGGTCAAGCGGGGCGGCTACGACAACGAGCTGAGCGGCTACCGCTACGACGTGGTGCTGACCACCGAGGCGGCGCCCGCGCCCACACCCGAGACGACGTACGCCTGGGCCGGGCACCTGGACGACGTCCGGAAGCAGTTGACCGCCGGCCCGCGGCGGCTGCGGGTCACCGCGGTGCCGAACGCGCGCCTGGGCGGGCACGACGCCCCGTCCGTCGAGGACTTCCACGCGCTGGCCGACGCAGCCGGCTACCACGCCGTGGTGACCTGGGACGGCTCCTCGACAAGCGGGGACCTGGACGTCGTCTTCGAACGCGGCACCGAGCCCCGCCGCGCCTACCGTCGGGGCGCGGCGGTCGCGCACGCCAACACCCTGACCGCGGTCGCCGATCCGGCGGCCCTGGTGAAGGCGCTGCGTCTGCACGCCGAGTCCTGGCTGCCCAGCTACATGGTGCCGACCGGCTTCGTGCTGCTGGACCGCCTGCCGGTGCTGACCAGCGGCAAACTCGACCGGGCCGCGCTGCCCGCACCTGACTACGCCGCCCAGGCCACCGGCACCGCGCCCCGCACGCCCCGCGAGCGGGTGCTCTGCGAGCTGTACGCGGACGTCCTGGGCGTCCCCGGGGTCGGCATCGAGGACGACTTCTTCAGCCTGGGCGGGGACAGCATCGTCTCCATCCAGTTCGTGCTGCGCGCCCGCGCGGTCGGGCTGGTCTGCACCTCACGTCAGGTGTTCGAGCTTCGGACGGTGGCCGCGTTGGCCGAGGCCGTCACCGAGCTCGACACCGGCGCCCGGGACCAGCCCGACGACGGGGTGGGCGACATCCCGTTCACGCCGATCCTGCGCTGGCTCGACGAGACCGGCGGCGGAATCGACGCGTTCAGCCAGTCGATAGTGCTCGCCACGCCGGCCGGAGCCACCGAGGCCGACCTGGCCGCTGTGTTGACCGCGCTCACCGACCGGCACGACCTGCTGCGCTCGCGGTTGGTCCGCGCCACCCCGACGACGCCGGGCCGGCTGCACGTCGCGCCGCGCGGCGCCGCCCGGCCGTGGCTGCGGCGGGCCGAACCCGGCGCGGTGTTCGAGGCCGAGGAGCAGGCCGCCGCCGGCCGGCTCGACCCCGAGTGGGGGGTGATGGCCCAGGCCGTCTGGTTCGACCGCGGGCCCTCCGCGCCGGGCCGGCTGCTGCTGGTCCTCCACCACAGCATCGTGGACGGCGTCTCGTGGCGGATCCTGCCGGCCGACCTCGCCGCCGCCTGGGAACAGCGGACGGCGGGGCGTACCCCGGTCCTGGAACGCACCGGCACGTCCTTCCGGCGGTGGGCCACCGCCCTCACCGAGGCGGCCCGGCGGCCGGAACGCACCGCGGAACTGGCGCTGTGGCAGCGCATCCTGACCGGCGCGGACCCGGCGTTGACGCGGCGTCCGCTGCGGCCGGTGGACGACCTCGCCACTGTCACCCGGCACACCGTGCGGCTGCCCGCCGCGACCACCGAGCCCCTGATCACCACTGTCGCCGCCGCCTTCCACGCCGGCATCAACGACGTGCTGCTCACCGCGCTGGCCCTGGCGATGATCGACTGGCGGACCCGGCACGGGAAGGGCGCCGAGCGCTCGGTGCTGATCGCCCTGGAGGGGCACGGCCGGGAGGAGCAGGTCGTCGCGAACGCCGACCTCACTCCGGCGCTCGGCTGGTTCACCACAGTCTTCCCCGTCCGCCTCGACCCCGGTGACGTCGACATCGCCGAGGCGCTGGCCGGTGGTCCGAGCGCCGGCACCGCGCTCAAGCGACTCAAGGAGCAGCTGCGGGCCATCCCGGACCACGGCATCGGGTACGGGATGCTGCGCTACCTCAACCCGGACACCGAGCCTGAGCTGGCCGCCCGTCCCGCCCCGCAGGTCAGCTTCAACTACCTCGGCCGGTTCACCGCCTCGTCCGGCGACGGTGGGAGCTGGACGCCGGTGGCCGGGCACGGCATCCTGGCCGGCGGGTTCGACCTGGGCATGCCCGTCGCGCCGTACGCCTTGGAGATCAACGCCTACGTGCAGGACACCACTGCCGGCCCGGAGCTGGGGGTGACCTGGGCGTACCCGCGTGAGCTGCTGGACGACGCGGCGGTGGCCGACCTGGCCGCGACCTGGTTCGCCGCGCTGGAGGCGCTCGTCGTGCACGCCCGCGGCCCGGCCGCCGGCGGGCTCACCCCGTCCGACCTGACGCTGACGCTCAGCCAGGACGAGATCGACGAGTTCGAGGCCGAATGGGAGCTCTCGTGACCGCGACCGCCACCCCCGGGCAGGCCTCCGGGATCGCCGACATCCTGTCGCTGACCCCGCTCCAGGAAGGGCTGCTGTTCCACGCGCATCTCGCCGCGGACGGCCCGGACGTCTACACCGGACAGTTGACAGTCGCCCTGGACGGGCCACTGGACGCCGAGCGGCTGCGGGCAGCCGGGCAGGCCCTGCTCGATCGTCGGCCCAACCTGCGGGTGGCGTTCCGCCGCCGCAAGAACGGGCAGTCGGTGGCCGTGGTGCCCCGGCACGTGCCGCTGCCCTGGGCCACCCTGACCCTGACCGAGGACGACCTCCCCGGCTTCCTCGACACGGACCTCTCGACCCGGCTCGACCCGGCGACCGCGCCGCTGCTGCGGATGACCCTGGTCCGCCTCGGTCCGCACCGGCACCGGCTCGTGCTCACCCACCACCATCTGCTGCTCGACGGTTGGTCGGTGCCGCTGCTGCTGGACGAGTTGATCGCCCTCTACCGGGGCGACCCGCTGCCGGAGCCCGCCGACTTCCGCGACTACCTCGCCTGGACCGCCGCCCAGGACCGCCCGGCGGCCGAGGCCGCGTGGCGCGCGGCACTGGCCGGGCTGGACGGGCCGACCCTCCTCGCTGGCCGTCCGCCGGCCCACGCGGTCGTTCCGCAGCGCCTCGTGCGTGACCTCCCGGTCGAGGCGACCACTCGGCTCACCGCCCTCGGCCGTGCCCGTGGGCTCACCCTGAACACCATCGTCCAGGGCGCCTGGGGCATCGTGGCCGGCGCGCTGACCGGCCGCGACGATGTCGTGGTCGGCGCGACGGTCGCCGGGCGTCCGCCGGACCTCCCCGGCGCCGACACCATGATCGGCCTGTTCATCAACACCATTCCGGTACGCATCACCCTGGACCCGGCCGCGCCGGTGGCGACAGTGCTGCGCCGCCTGCAGGACGGGCAGGTGCGGCTCATGGAGCACCAGCACCTCGGGTTGGCCGAGATCCAGCGGCTGGCCGGGCACGGCGAGTTGTTCGACACCCTGACGGTCTTCGAGAACTACCCGCTGGGCGAGTCGCTGCCGGCGCCGGCAGACGGCGTACGCGTCACCGGCGCGGACGTCCGCGACTGCGCGCACTACCCGCTGACGCTGACCGCGCGTCCCGGCCACCGGCTGCACCTCGATCTGGAGTACCGCGCCGACCTGATCGACCCCGACGCCGCCGCGACGCTCCTGGACCGGCTGACCCTGGTGCTGACCCGGATCTGTGCCGCCCCGGACGCGCCCCTCGCCGCCGTCGACGTGCTGACCCCGGTGGAACGGGACCGCGTCCTGCGGGGCTGGAACGACACCGCCAGGCCGGTGCCCGACACCACGGTCAGCGCCCTGTTCCACGAGCAGGCGGCCCGGACGCCCACCGCTGTCGCTCTCGTCGCGGACGAACGCGAGTGGACCTTCGCCGAGGTGGAGCGCTGGGCTGCCGGCCTGGCCGGGGCGTTGCACGAGCGCGGCGTCACGCGTACCGACCGGGTGGCGCTCGCGTTGCCACGGGCGCTCACCGTGCCGGCGGTGTTCGGCGTGCTCGACAGCGGCGCGGCGTACCTGCCGCTCGACCTGAACCAACCGACCGACCGGCTCACCGCGATGCTCGACGACGCGCAGCCGGCGATCCTGGTCATCACCGGGGACACCGACGTGCCCTGGTCGGGCCCTCGGCTGGTGGTGGGCTCGGCGGTGCCGCAGGCAGAGCCGTTCGTGGCGGGGCCGTCGGCGGACGACCCCGCGTACGTGATCTTCACGTCGGGGTCGACGGGCCGGCCGAAGGGTGTGGTGGTGCCGCACCGGGGCATCGTGAACCTGTTCGCGTCGCATCGGGAGCGGCTGATGGCCGGCCCCCGGCGTCGGGTGGCGCACGTGGCGTCGTTCACCTTCGACGGGTCGTGGGAACCGCTGCTCTGGCTGCTCGACGGGCACACCCTGCACGTCGTCGACTCGGACGTCTACCTCGATGCCGCCGCGCTTGTCGGCCACCTGCGTACGCAGCGGATCGACGTGTTGGACGTGACGCCCACCTACCTGCGGGAGCTGGTGCCGGCGGGGGTTTTGGACGCGGGCCTGAGCGTGCTGCTGGTCGGTGGCGAGGCGATCGACGAACGGTTGTGGCAGCAGGTCTGCGCGACGCCGGGGTTGAGCTGTCACGACCTGTACGGGCCGACCGAGGCGTCCGTGGACGCGTACGGGTGGCACGGCCCGGAGCGGTCGGCGTACCGACTGGCGAACGTCCGCACCTACGTCCTCGACGCCGCCCTGCGGCCGGTGCCGCCGGGGGTGCTCGGTGAGCTGTACGTGGCCGGGGCGGGGCTGGCCCACGGATACCTGAATCAGGCCGGGTTGACGGCACAGCGGTTCGTGGCCGACCCCTTCGGTGCGGCCGGCAGTCGGATGTACCGCACCGGGGATCTGGCCCGGTACAACCGCGACGGGGTGCTGGAGTTCGCCGGCCGCGCCGACGGACAGGTCAAGGTTCGCGGCTTCCGCATCGAGCTGGGCGAGATCGAGGCCGCCCTCGGCCAGGCCGCCGTGGTGCTCCGCGACGGCAGACTGGTCGCCTACGTCGTGGGTGGACCCGTCGACCTGGACCGGCTGCGCGCCACGGTACCGGACTACATGATCCCCTCGGCGTTCGTCGAGGTGGACGCGCTGCCCCGCACCATCGCAGGCAAGCTCGACGTGGCCGCGCTGCCCGCCCCGGACTTCGCCGCGTCGAGTGTGGGTCGGACCGCCCGCAACAGCCGCGAACAACACCTGTGTGACCTGTTCGCCGAGGTGCTGGGCCTGCCGTCGGTGGGCATCGACGACGACTTCTTCGCCCTCGGTGGCCACTCGCTGCTGGTCATGCGCCTCGCCGGCCGGGTGCGGGCCGTCCTCGGTGTCGAGCTGCCGGTCCGCGCGGTCTTCGACACACCGACCGTGGCAGGACTACTACCGAGACTTGTCGGATCGAGCCGAGCACCGCTGGTGGCCGGAGCACGCCCGGACCGGGTGCCACTGTCGTACGCCCAACAACGGCTGTGGTTCCTCTACCGGCTCGAAGGGCCGAACCCGACGTACAACATCCCGATCGCCTGGCGGCTGCGCGGCCGACTGGACCCGGACGCGTTGGTCGCGGCCATCGGCGACGTGGTCACCCGCCACGAAACCCTCCGCACCATCTTCGGCGAGCAGGACGGCGGCGAGCCGTACCAGCGGGTCCTGCCCGCCGCACCGGTCGCGGTGCCGGTGACGGACATCGCCGAGGCGGACCTCCCCGGGCGGCTGGCCGAGATCGGCGGGTACGGATTCCGCCTCGACCACGAGCCGCCGCTGCGCGCCCAGCTCTTCCGGATCGCACCGGACGAGCACGTGTTGCTGCTGCTGTTGCACCACATCGCCGGCGACGAGTGGTCGGATGTGCCACTGCGCCGCGACATCGTGGCCGCCTACACCGCCCGCTGCGCCGGGCTGGTGCCGGCGTTCCCGCCGCTGCCCGTGCACTACGCCGACTTCGCGCTGTGGCAGCGCGCCGAGTCGGGCGCGCTCACCGCGCAGGTCGACGGCTGGCGGGAGGCCCTGGCCGGGCTGCCCGACGAGGTGGACCTGCCGGCCGACCGGCCCCGCCCGGCGCAGGCCGGTAACCGTGGCGACGTGGTCGACTTCACGCTGCCCGCCGAGGTGACCGAACGGCTGCGTGCGCTGGCCCGGTCCACCGGGACCTCCATGTTCATGGTGGTGCAGGCGGCGGTGGCGGTGTTGCTGTCCCGGTTGGGCGCAGGCACCGATGTGCCGTTGGGCGCACCGGTGGCGGGTCGGCCGGACGCCGCGTTGGACGACCTCGTCGGGTTCTTCGTGAACACGCTGGTGCTGCGCACCGACACCTCGGGTGACCCGTCGTTCCGCGAATTGCTGGCCCGGGTGCGGGAGACCGACCTGGCCGCCTTCGACAGGCAGGACGTGCCGTTCGAACACCTCGTGGAGGCGCTGAACCCGGTCCGGTCGTTGGGCCGGCACCCGCTGTTCCAGACGATGGTCTCCTACCTCGGCGAGGCCGACGCCGCCTGGCACCTCGGGTCGCTGCGCGTCGAGACCGAGCGGGTACGCCAGCACGTCGCGATGTTCGACCTGTCCTTCGACTTCTTCGAGACCCGCGGCGGCGTCCGAGGCGAGTTGGAGTACGCCACTGACCGGTTCGACAGTTCGTCCGCCCAGACCCTCGTCGAGCGGTTGCAGCAGGTCCTCGCCACCGTCGCCACCGACCCGTCGACGGTGGTGAGCAGGATCGACGTGCTCGCCCCCGCCGAGCGTTCCCGGCTGCTGGCCGTGCCGGCCACCACACCGGTCCCGCCTGGCTCCATCGTGGACCTGTTCGTCGCGCAGGCGGCGGCCAGCCCCGAGGCGGTGGCCCTGGTCTCCGGCGGACGCTCCTGGACGTACGCCGAGTTGGACGACTGGTCGTCGCGGCTCGCCGGTGCGCTGGCCTCGTACGCCGGGGGCCTCGTCGCGCTGGCCACCTCCCGCCCGCTCACCGTCCCGGCGGTCCTGGGCGTGCTCAAGGCGGGTGTGGCGTACCTGCCGCTGGACGCGTACCAGCCGACCGACCGGATCGCGGCGATGCTCGACGACGCGCAGCCGGCGATCCTGGTCGCCACCGGGGACACCGACGTGCCCTGGTCGGGCCCTCGGCTGGTGGTGGGTTCGGCGGCGCCGGAGGCGGAGCCGTTCGTGGGTGCGCCGTCGGCACACGATCCCGCGTACGTGATTTTCACGTCGGGGTCGACGGGCCGGCCGAAGGGTGTGGTGGTCCCCCACCGGGGCATCGTGAACCTGTTCGCGTCGCATCGGGAGCGGCTGATGGGCGGCCCCCGGCGTCGGGTGGCGCACGTCGCGTCGTTCACGTTCGACGGGTCGTGGGAACCGTTGCTCTGGCTGCTCGACGGGCACGCGTTGCATGTGTTCGACGACGACGAGTACCGCGACGCGGGTGTTCTCGTGTCGCGGCTGCGTGACCAGCGGATCGACGTGCTCGACGTGACGCCCACCTACCTGCGGGAGTTGGTGCCGGCGGGGGTTTTGGACGCGGGCCTGAGCGTGCTGCTCGTCGGCGGCGAGGCGATCGACGAACGGTTGTGGCAGCAGGTCTGCGCGACGCCGGGGTTGACCTGTCACGACCTGTACGGGCCGACCGAGGCGTCCGTGGACGCCTACGGATGGGAGGGTCCGGAGCGGGCCGCGTACCGGTTGGCGAACGTGCGCACCTACCTACTCGACGCCGGACTGCGACCGGTGCCCCCGGGCGTCCTCGGTGAGCTGTACGTGGCCGGAGCGGGGCTGGCCCACGGGTACCTCAACCGGGCCGGGCTCACCGCGCAGCGGTTCGTGGCCGACCCGTACGGCCCGGCCGGTGCCCGGATGTACCGCACCGGGGACCTGGCCCGATGGAACCGCGACGGGGTGCTGGAGTTCGCCGGCCGCGCCGACGGACAGGTCAAGGTACGCGGCTTCCGCATCGAGCTGGGCGAGATCGAGGCCGCCCTCGGCCAGGCCGCCGTGGTGCTCCGCGACGGCCGGCTGGTCGCCTATGTCGTGGGTGGACCCGTCGACCTGGACCGGCTGCGCGCCACGTTGCCGGACTACATGATCCCCTCGGCGTTCGTCGAGGTGGACGCGCTGCCCCGCACCATCGCAGGCAAGCTCGACGTGGCCGCGCTGCCCGCCCCGGACTTCTCCACGCTGGTCGGCGGCACGGCCGCCCGCAACAGCCGCGAACAACACCTGTGCGACCTGTTCGCCGAGGTGCTGGGCCTGCCATCGGTGGGCATCGACGACGACTTCTTCGCCCTCGGTGGCCACTCGCTGCTGGTCATGCGCCTCGCCGGCCGGGTGCGGGCCGTCCTCGGTGTCGAGCTGCCGGTCCGCGCGGTCTTCGACACACCGACCGTGGCAGGACTACTACCGAGACTTGTCGGATCGAGCCGAGCACCGCTGGTGGCCGGAGCACGCCCGGACCGGGTGCCACTGTCGTACGCCCAACAACGGCTGTGGTTCCTCTACCGGCTCGAAGGGCCGAACCCGACGTACAACATCCCGATCGCCTGGCGGCTGCGCGGCCGACTGGACCCGGACGCGTTGGTCGCGGCCATCGGCGACGTGGTCACCCGCCACGAAACCCTCCGCACCGTCTTCCCGGACGTCGACGGGACCCCCTACCAACACATCCTCCCACCGGATGCCGTCCCGGTCGCGTTCCACGAGGGCGGCGACGTCGACGCCGCCGCCGAGCACGCGTTCGCGCTCGATCGGGAGCCGCCGCTGCGGGTCGACGTGTTCCGGGTGGCACCGGACGAGCACGTGTTGCTCCTGCTGGTGCACCACATCGCCGGTGACGAATGGTCCGACGAACCGTTGCGCGCCGACCTCACCGCCGCGTACGAGGCACGCCGCGCCGGACACGCCCCGGCGTTCCGACCGCTCCCCGTGCAGTACGCCGACTTCGCCCTCTGGCAACGCGAGCAGTCCGCCGACCTGACCGACCAGGTGCAGGCGTGGCGGGAGGCCCTGGCCGGGCTGCCCGACGAGGTGGACCTGCCGGCCGACCGGCCCCGCCCGGCGCAGGCCAGTCACCGGGGTGACCTCGTCGACTTCGTCCTGCCCGACGCGGTGGCCCGCGACCTCCGGCAGCTGGCCCGATCGACCGGGACCTCCCTGTTCATGGTGGTGCAGGCGGCGGTGGCGGTGTTGCTGTCCCGGTTGGGCGCAGGCACCGATGTGCCGTTGGGCGCACCGGTGGCGGGCCGACCGGACACCGCCCTGGACGACCTCGTCGGGTTCTTCGTGAACACGCTGGTGCTGCGCACCGACACCTCGGGTGACCCGTCGTTCCGCGAGTTGCTGGCCCGGGTGCGGGAGACCGACCTGGCCGCCTTCGACAGGCAGGACGTGCCGTTCGAACACCTCGTGGAGGCCTTGAACCCGGTCCGGTCCCTGGGCCGGCACCCGCTGTTCCAGACGATGGTCTCCTACCTGCCGGGCGGGGGCGACACCTGGACACTCGCCGAGCTGACCGGGACGCCCGAACCCGTCGGACACCGTACGGCGATGTTCGACCTCTCCTTCGACTTCGCCGACGCTCCGGACGGCGGCATCGAGGGAAGCCTCGAATTCGCCACCGACCGGTACGACCGCGCGTCCGCCCAGATCCTTGTCGAACGGTTGCAGCGGGTCCTCGCCACGGTCGCCACCGACCCGTCGGCGGTGGTCAGCCGAATCGACGTCCTGAGCCAGGACGAACGGGACCTGCTGCTCGCCGTCGACGCCGACGCGACCACACCGCCGGGGTCCATCGTGGACCTGTTCGAGACGCAGGCATCGACCACACCGGCGGCCGTGGCGCTGGTCTCCGGTGGCCGGTCGTGGACGTTCGCCGAGTTGGACAGGTGGTCGTCCCGGCTGGCCGGCGTGCTGGCCGGACGCGGCGTCGGCCGGGGTGCCCTGGTCGCGCTGGCGGTATCGCGCCCGCTCACCGTCCCGGCGATCCTGGGCGTACTCCGGGCGGGTGCGGCGTACCTGCCGCTCGACGCGTACCAGCCGACCGACCGGATCGCCGCGATGCTCGACGACGCCGCGCCGACGCTGGTGCTCACCACCGGCGACACTCCCCTGCCGCCGGACCACGCCCACCTGCTGCTCGACGAGGCCACCCTCTTCGAGGGCCCGATCGGCAACCCCGACCGCCCCCGGGCCGACGTCCCCGCGTACGTGATCTTCACGTCGGGGTCGACGGGCCGGCCGAAGGGTGTGGTGGTCCCCCACCGGGGCATCGTGAACCTGTTCGCGTCGCATCGCGAGCGGCTGATGGCCGGCCCCCGGCGTCGGGTGGCGCACGTCGCGTCGTTCACCTTCGACGGGTCCTGGGAGCCGCTGCTCTGGCTGCTCGACGGGCACACCCTGCACGTCCTCGACGAGGACGAGTACCGCGACGACGCCGCGCTGGTCGCCTACGTCCGTCGCCACCACCTCGACGTGCTGGACGTGACGCCCACCTATCTGCGGGAGCTGGTCGCGGCCGGGCTGTTGGACGCGGGCCTGAGCGTGCTGCTGGTCGGTGGCGAGGCGATCGACGAACGACTGTGGCAACAGGTCTGCGCCACGCCCGGGTTGACCTGTCACGACCTGTACGGGCCCACCGAGGCGTCCGTGGACGCCTACGGATGGCACGGCCCGGACCGGGCCGCGTACCGGTTGGCCAACATGCGCACCTATCTGCTCGACGCCGGACTGCGACCGGTGCCCCCGGGCGTCCTCGGTGAGCTGTACGTCGCCGGAGCCGGGCTGGCGCACGGGTACCTCAACCGGGCCGGGCTCACCGCGCAGCGGTTCGTGGCCGACCCGTACGGTCCGGCCGGTGCGCGGATGTACCGCACCGGGGACCTGGCCCGGGTCAACCGCGACGGGGTGCTGGAGTTCGCCGGCCGCGCCGACGGACAGGTCAAGGTACGCGGCTTCCGCATCGAGCTGGGCGAGATCGAGGCCGCCCTCGGCCAGGCCGCCGTGGTGCTCCGCGACGGCAGGCTGGTCGCCTATGTCGTGGGTGGACCCGTCGACCTGGACCGGCTGCGCGCCACGTTGCCGGACTACATGATCCCCTCGGCGTTCGTCGAGGTGGACGCGCTGCCCCGCACCATCGCAGGCAAGCTCGACGTGGCGGCACTTCCCGCCCCGGACTTCTCCGAGCTGGTCGGCGGCACGGCCGCCCGCAACAGCCGCGAACAACACCTGTGCGACCTGTTCGCCGAGGTGCTGGGCCTGCCGTCGGTGGGCATCGACGACGACTTCTTCGCCCTGGGTGGCGACAGCATCGTCTCGATCCAACTGGTCAGCCGGGCCCGCGCGGCCGGCCTCGGCATCAGCCCCCGGGACGTGTTCCGGCACAAGACCCCGGCCGGGCTGGCCCAGACCGCCACCGTCGACACCACGGTGGCCGAGGACCCGCGCGAGGCGTACGGGAGCGCACCGCTCACCCCGGTGATGCGTTGGCTCGCCGAGGTGCGGGGCCCGACCACCGGATACAGCCAGTCGATGCTGCTGCACGCCCCGGCCGGGCTCACCGCGGCCGGGCTGGCCGAGGTGGTGCAGGCGCTCGTCGATCGCCACGACCTGCTGCGCGCCCGGGTGACCGAGGACGGTGTGCGGATCCCCGAGCCCGGTGCGCCGGTCGACGTCGTGCGGGTGACCTCGTACGACGAGAAGAACCTGCCCGCGATCGCCGCCGCGGCCCGCGACCGGCTCGACCCCGCCCGGGGTGTCATGCTCCAGGCGGTGCTGCTCGAACCCGGGCACGTGCTGCTCGTCGTGCACCACTACGCCGTGGACGGGGTGTCCTGGCGGATCCTGCTGCCCGACCTCGCCGCCGCCTGGGCGGCCCGGCAGGCGGGCACCCCGATCGCCCTCCCGCCCACCGGCACCTCGTTCCGCCGCTGGGCCCGGGAACTCGACGGCCTCTCCCGCGACCCACGGACGGTGGCGCAACTGCCGTACTGGACCGAGGTTCTGGCCGGGCCGCGCGCCGCGCTGGGCAGCCGACCCCTCGACCCGGCCCGCGACCGCACCGGCACCTGCGACGAGATCACCATCGAGCTGCCACCGGAGGAGACCCAGCCGCTGCTCACCACGGTGCCCGCCGGCTTCCACGCCGGCGTCGGCGACGTGCTGCTGACCGGGCTCGCGTTGGCGCTGCGCGACTGGGCCGGCGGTGCCGGCTGGCTGGTCATGCTCGAAGGGCACGGCCGCGAGGAGCACCTGGTGGCCGGCGCCGACCTGTCCCGCACGGTCGGCTGGTTCACCAGCGAGTACCCGGTCCGACTCGACCTCGGTGCGGAGCACCCCGGTGACGCCCTGAAGACGATCAAGGAGCGGTTGCGGGCGGCGCCGGACAACGGCGTCGGCTACGGCCTGCTGCGCCACCTCAACCCCGAGACGGCAGGCGTGCTCGCCGGGTACGGCCCGCCTCTGATCGGCTTCAACTACCTCGGCCGGTTCGCCGCCGGGAACGCCGACGAGGGCCCGTGGGAACCGGCCGGCGAGGGCTGGGGCGGCGGCGCCGACGACGGCATGCCCGCCGACTACCCGCTGGAGATCAACGCGACCGCCGAGGACCACGCCGACGGGCCCCGGCTCGCCGCGACCTTCACCTGGCCGCGGGACCTGCTCACCGGTGAGCAGGTCCGTGAGCTGGCCCGCCGCTGGCAGGAGGCGCTGCGAGCGCTCGCCGCCGACCCGGGATCCGGGGGTTACACCCCGTCCGACCTGAGCCTGGTCGAGGTGAGCCAGGCCGACATCGACAGCCTTGAGGCCGAGTTCGCCGACCTCGAGTCCGAGTGGGAGACGCAGTGACCAAGAAGACCGGGCTCGAGGACGTCCTGCCACTGACGCCGTTGCAGGAGGGGCTGCTCTTCCACGCGCTCTACGACACCGACGCCCCCGACGTCTACACCGTGTCGACCGCGCTGGACCTGACCGGGCCGCTGGACACCGTCCGGCTCCGCGACGCCGGGCAGGCGCTGCTCGACCGGCACGCCAACCTGCGGGCCGGGTTCCGGCGTACGGCCAGGGGCAGCACCGTCGCCGCGATTCCCACCCGGGCCCGGCTGCCCTGGGCCGAGCACGACCTGAGCGGCCTGCCCGAGGCCGAACGCGCCGCCGAACTCGACCGGCTCGCCGCCGCCGACAGGCACCAACGCTTCGACATGGCCCGGCCGCCGCTGCTGCGGATGACGCTGACCCGACTCGGGAACGCGCTACACCGCCTCACCATCACGCACCACCACATCCTGCTCGACGGCTGGTCCGCGCCGCTGCTCGTGCGGGAACTGCTCGACCTGTACGCCAAGCCGGGCTCGTTGCCGCCGGTCACCCCGTACAAGGCGTACCTGGCGTGGCTGGCCCGCTGGGACCGGGACGCGGCCACCGCCGCCTGGCGGGACGCGCTCGCCGGGCTGAACGAACCGACCCGGATGGCACCCGCCGGCACCACGCCCGAGCCGGTCGTCCCCGGCTCGGTGGAGACCGCGCTGCCCGCCGAGCTGAGCGGCCGACTCACCGACCTCGCGCGTACCCTCGGCGTCACGGTCAACACGGTGGTGCAGGCGGCCTGGGGTCTGCTGCTGGCCCGGCTCACCGGCCGCGACGACGTGGTCTTCGGCGCCACCGTCTCCGGGCGGCCACCGCAGTTGCCCGGCGTCGAGTCGATGATCGGCCTGTTCATCAACACCGTGCCGGTGCGGGTCCGCATCGACCCGGCCGAGCCGGCCCGCGACCTGCTCGTGCGCGTACAGGACGAGCAGGCCGCGCTGATGGAGCACCAGTACCTCGGGCTGGCCGACATCCAACGGCTGGCCGGGCACGGCGAGCTGTTCGACACCCTCACCGTCTTCGAGAGCTACCCGGACAGTCCGGACGCCGCCGAGCCGGTGCCCGGGCTGCGGGTCACCGAGGCGCAGGACGAGGACGCCACCCACTATCCGCTGGTGCTTGTCGCCGAGCCGGGCTCGCGGATCAACCTGGAGATCCGGCACCGCGCCGACGTGTTCGACGCCGACGCCGCCCGCACCATTCTCGACCGGCTGGTCCGCGTCGTCACCGGGCTGGCCGCCGACCCGGCGGCCCCGGTCGGCCGGATCGACATCCTCGACCCGGCCGAGCGTGCGGCCGTCCGCACCGAGTGGAACGGCAGCACGGACGGCATCGTCGCCACCACCTTCCCCCGGCAGTTCGCCGAGATGGTCGCGGCGTACCCGGAGAACATCGCCGTGATCTGCGAGGACGAGCAGGTCAGCTACGCCGAGTTGGCCGTGCGTTCGGACCGGCTGGCCCGGGCGCTGGCCGCCCGTGGGGTCGGCCCCGGCCAGGTCGTCGCGGTGGCACTCCCCCGCTCCGTCGACCTGGTCACCGCGCTTGTCGGCGTGCTGCGCTCCGGTGCCGCCTACCTCGCGCTCGACCTGGACTACCCGGCCGACCGGCTGCGCTACATGCTGGAGGACGCCGCGCCGGCCTGCGTCGTCACCCGCGCCGAGCTGGCCGACGCGCTGCCCGGCGACCGTCCGGTGGTGGACGTGGCCGCGTCCGGCCCGGACGTGACGCCTGTCGCGCCCGCCGTCGCGGACGCCGCGTACGTCATCTACACGTCCGGTTCGACCGGGCGACCCAAGGGCGTCGTCGTCACCCACGAGGGCGTCGCGAAGCTGCTCGCCACCCAGCGGCGCCGGCTCGGTGTCACGCAGGCCAGTCGGGTGCTGCTCTTCGCGTCGCCCAGCTTCGACCTCGCCTACTGGGAGCTGTGCCAGGCGCTGCTGTCCGGTGGTGCGCTCGTGGTGGTCCCGGCCGAACTGCGCGTTCCCGGCGCGCCGCTCGTCGACTACCTCACCAAGCACGAGGTCACCCAACTGGCCCTGCCGCCGTCGGTGCTCAGCGCGCTGCCGGCCGACTGCCGGCTGCCGCTCGGGGTGTCCATGCTCGTCGGCACCGAGGAGGTGCCCGCCCGGCTGGCCGAGCGGTTCGCCGCCGGCCGGCGCATGTTCAACGCGTACGGGCCCACCGAGACGAGCGTGAACGCGACCCTGTGGGAGTGCGCGCCGGTCGCCACCGGCACCGTGCCGATCGGCTACCCGGATCCGGGGCAGTTGGCGTACGTGCTGGACAGCGGCCTGAACCCGGTCCCGCCCGGGATCGTCGGCGAGCTGTACCTGGGCGGTCTCGGCCTGGCCCGCGGCTACCACAACCGGCCCGGCCTGACCGCCGAGCGCTTCCTGCCCGACCCGTTCGCCGCGCCCGGCGGCCGGATGTACCGCACCGGCGACCTGGTGCGCTGGTCCCCGGACGGGGCGTTGGAGTTCGTCGGCCGCGTCGACCACCAGGTCAAGATCCGCGGGTTCCGGGTGGAACTCGGCGAGATCGAGGCTGTCGTGGCCCGCCAGGAGGGCGTCCGGCAGGCCGCCGTGGTGCTGCGGACCGACGGTGGCGTCAAGCGGATCGTCGCGTACGTCGTCGGCGGCACCGATCTCGGCCGGTTGCGGGCGGAAGTGGCCGCCACGCTGCCCGACTACATGGTGCCCGGCGCGTTCGTCGCCCTGGACGCGCTGCCGGTGTCGGTGAACGGCAAGCTGGACCGGGCCGCCCTGCCCGCCCCGGAGTTCACCGCCGACAGCGGGCGCACACCCCGGACTCCCCGCGAGAAGCTGCTCTGCGACGTCTTCGCCGAGGTGCTGGGGGTGCCCGCGGTCGGCATCGACGACGACTTCTTCGCCCTCGGCGGGGACAGCATCATGTCGATGCAGTTGGTCGGCCGGGTCCGGGTCGCCGGCCTGCTGATCTCCCCGCGTCAGGTGTTCCTCCAGCGCACCCCGGCCCGGCTGGTGGCCGTCGCCGGCACCGTGACCGGTGCCGACGCGGTGCCGTCGAGCCTGTCCCTGGTCACCCTCACCGAGGCCGACCGGCGCGAACTGGCCGGCCTCGGCGTCGACGTCCGCGAGGTGCTGCCGCTCTCGCCGTTGCAGACCGGCCTGCTGTTCCACAGCCTGCTCGACGACGCCGGCCCGGACGTCTACACCGTCCGCATGGTGGTCGACCTGACCGGGCCGATCGACGCCACCCGCCTGCGCGCCGCCGGTCAGGCGCTGCTCGACCGGCAGCCCAGCCTGCGCGCCTCGTTCCACCACCTCGGGTCCGGCACGGCGGTCAGCGTCGTCCCGGCCACCGTTGCCGTGCCGTGGACCGACGTCGACCTGTCCGAGGTGGACACCGACGCGAGGGAGGTGGCCTGGCAGCGGCTCCTCGCCGAGCAGGGCCGCCGTTTCGATCCGGCCGTCGCGCCGTTGCTGCGCCTGGCCCTGGTGCGTACCGGCCCGGACGCGCACCGGCTCGTGCTCACCCACCACCACCTGCTGCTGGACGGCTGGTCCCGGGGACCACTGCTGGCCGAGCTGTCCGCCCTGTACCGCGACGGCGACACCGCGCCGGTGACCGGCCGGTCGTTCCGGGACTATCTCGCCTGGCTGGCCGGGCAGGACCGGCGGACCGCCGAGAACGCCTGGGCCGCCGCGCTCGGCGGCCTGGCCGAACCCACCCGTGTCGCGTCCGCCGACGGCCGCCGTGCCGCGCTGGCTCCCGAGGTGGCCGAGGTGGAGTTGCCCGCGGACCGGACGGCGGCGTTGACCGCGAACGCCCGCGCCCGTGGTCTGACCGTGAACACCATCGTGCAGGCCGCCTGGGCGCTGCTGCTGGCCCGGCTCACCGGCCGCGACGACGTGGTCTTCGGTGCCACCGTCTCCGGGCGGCCACCGCAGTTGCCAGGTGTCGAGTCGATGATCGGGCTGTTCATCAACACCGTGCCGGTGCGGGTGCGCATCGACCCGGCCGAGCCCGCCCACGCGCTGCTGGACCGGATCCAGGACGAGCAGTCCGCGCTGATGGAACACCAGTACCTCAGCCTCACCGACATCCAGCGCGTCGCCGGGCACGGCGAGTTGTTCGACACCCTGCTGGTCTTCGAGAACTATCCGGACGGCGACGCCGACGACGACGGGTTGCCGGTCACCGGCACCGACGGGCACGACGCCACCCACTACCCGCTCACGCTCATCGCCGAGCCCGGCCCGACCCTGCACCTCGCCGTCGAGTACCGGCCCGACCTGTTCGACGCCGCGTACGCCGCCCGGCTCGCCACGGCACTTGTCACGGTCGTGGACGAACTGGTCACCGGGTTGGACGCCCCGGTCGGTCGGGTCGGCCTGCTCGACCGGGCCGGGAGCGCGGCGATCCGGACCGCCGGGACCGGTGCGGTCCGCGAACTGCCCGCGGCGACCCTGCCGGAGTTGGTGGCCGCACAGGTCGCGGCGACCCCCGACGCGGTGGCGCTCGTCGACCCGGACGGTGTCGAGATGACCTACCGCGAACTGGACGCGCGCACCGAGCGGCTGGCCCGGGTGCTCGCCTCCGTCGGCGCCGGACCGGAGACAGTCGTCGCGCTGGCCCTTCCGCGTTCGGTCGAGCTGGTCGTGGCGATCCTCGCGGCCGGGCGGGCCGGCACCGCGTACCTGCCGCTGGACCTGGACCACCCGGACGCGCGCCTGGCGGCGATGCTCGCCGACGCGCGGCCCGTCGCGGTGCTCGCCGTCGGCGGCACCGCGTCGCGCGTCGCCGGGCTGCCCCACGCGGACGCACCGATCGTGCTGGACGGACCGCTGGACGACCCGGACGTGCGGCTGCGCCCGCCCGGCCCCCGGCACCCGGCGTACGTCATCTACACCTCCGGCTCCACCGGGGTGCCCAAGGGCGTCGAGATCGAACACGCCGGCATCGTCAACCGGCTGCGCTGGATGCAACACGAGTACGGCCTCAGCGTGGGCGACCGGGTGTTGCAGAAGACCCCGGCCGGCTTCGACGTCTCGGTCTGGGAGTTCTTCTGGCCGTTGGGCACCGGGGCCACCCTGGTCATCGCCCGGCCGGACGGCCACCGCGACCCGGTCTACCTCGCCGAGGTGATCCAACGGGAACGGGTCAGCACCGTGCACTTCGTCCCGTCGATGCTCGCCGCGTTCCTCGCCGAGCCGGACGCGGCCGGCTGCACCACTCTGCGCCGCGTCCTGTGCAGCGGCGAGGCGCTGCCCAGCGTCCTCGCCGACAGGTGCCGGGACGTGCTGCCCGGCGCCGCCCTGCACAACCTGTACGGCCCGACCGAGGCCTCGGTCGACGTGACGGCGTGGCCCGCCGAGCGCGGCACCGGCACCGGCACGGTCCCGATCGGTGCGCCGGTGTGGAACACCCGGGTCAGCGTGCTCGACGCCGGGCTGCGCCCCGTGCCGGTGGGGGTGCCGGGTGAGCTCTACCTCTCCGGCATGCAGTTGGCCCGTGGTTACCGGGGCCGACCCGACCTGACCGCCGACCGCTTCGTCGCCGACCCGTACGGCCCTCCCGGCACCCGCATGTACCGCACCGGCGACCAGGTGCGCTGGAGCGCGCCCGGGGTGCTCGAGTTCCTCGGCCGGGGCGACGGCCAGGTGAAGATCCGTGGGCTGCGCGTCGAGCTGGGCGAGATCGAGGCCGCGCTGACCGCACAGCCCGAGGTGGGTTCGGCGGTGGTGCTGCTGCGCGAGGACCGGCCGGGTGTCGCACACCTGGTCGCGTACCTCACCGTGGCCGGCACCCTGGACGAGGCGGCGTTGCGCGCCCGGCTCGCGACGCTGCTGCCCGCGCACCTGGTGCCGTCGGCATTCGTCGTCCTGGACGCGTTGCCGGTCTCGGTGAACGGCAAACTGGACCGGGCCGCCCTGCCCGCCCCCGACCTCGCCGCGGCGGGCACCGGCACGGCCGCGCGCAACCCGCGCGAACAGGTGCTCGTCGACCTGTTCGCGCAGGTGCTGGCGGTGCCCACGGTGGGCGTCGAGGACGACTTCTTCAGCCTCGGCGGCGACAGCATCATCTCGATCCAGTTGGTCGGCCGGGCCCGCGCCGCCGGTCTGTCGCTCACCCTGCGGCAGGTGTTCCACCTGCGGACGCCTGCCGCGCTGGCCGCCGCCGCCGGGTCGGCGTTCACCGCCACCAGCGGCAGCGGTGCGCTCGTCACGCTCACCGACGCCGAGACCGCCGAGATCGCCGGGCGGGGCCTGGACGTGGCGGAGGTGCTGCCGCTCTCACCGTTGCAGACCGGGTTGCTCTTCCACGCCGCGTTCGACGCCGACGGCCTCGACCTCTACACCGTGCAGATGGTCTTCGACCTGCCCGGCCCCGTCGACCCGACCCGGCTGCGCGCCGCCGCGCAGGCACTTGTGCAGCGGCACGCCAACCTGCGGACGTCGTTCCACCAGCTCGACTCCGGCCGACCGGTCGCCGTGGTGCACCGGGGCGTCACGCTGCCGTGGGCCGAGGCGGATCTGTCCGATCTGGAGGCCGCGCGGCAGGAGGAGGCGTGGCAGCGTTGCCTCGCCGAGGAGGGCCGCCGGTTCGATCCGGCGGTCGCCCCGCTGCTGCGGATGATGCTGGTGCGCACTCCTGACGCGTACCGGCTGATCCTCACCCACCAGCACATGCTGCTCGACGGCTGGTCCCGAGGGCCGCTGCTGGACCAGCTCGCCGAGTTGTACGCGGGCGTCGAGAGTGGCACCGCCCCGCCGCCGTACCGCGACTTCCTCGCCTGGCTGGCCGGGCAGGACCGGTCCGCCGCCGAAGAGGCGTGGCGGACGGCGCTGGCCGGGGTCACCGACGCCACCCGGCTCGCCCCGGCCGACCCGCACCGCGAGCCGGCGGTGCCCGAGCTGGTCGAGCGGGAGCTGACCGAGGCCGTGACCGCGCGCCTGACCGGCCTGGCCCGCTCCCGGGGGTTGACGCTGAACACGCTGGTCCAGGCCGCCTGGAGCATCGTGCTGGGTCGGCTCACCGGCCGCGACGACGTGGTCTTCGGCGCCACCGTCTCCGGGCGGCCGGCGCAGTTGCCCGGCGTCGAGTCGATGATCGGGCTGTTCATCAACACCGTGCCGGTGCGGGTGCGCCTCGACCCGGCCGAGCCGGTGGCCGGGCTGCTGGCCCGGCTCCAGGACGAGCAGTCCACACTGCTCGACCACCAGTACCTCGGGCTGGCCGACGTCCAGCGCCTGGCCGGGGTCGGTGAGCTGTTCGACACGCTGCTGATCGTCGAGAACTACCCGGAGCGTGCCGACGACGGGTCGGAGAGCCTGCTCGCCGCCGTCGACGCGGGCGGACGCGACGCCACCCACTACCCGCTCACCTGGGTCGTCGACCCCGGCCAGCGGCTGCGGGTGGGCCTGGAGTTCCGTCCCGATCTCTTCGCCCCGCCGGTCGCCCGGCGACTCGTCGGCGCGCTCACCGCCGTCCTGACCGCGTTCACCACCGACCCGGACCGCGCGGTGGGCCGCCTGGACCTGGTGGCGGACGAGGACCGCACCGGCTGGAACCCGCCGCCGCCCGCCGGGAGCGACGACCCGACGGTGGCGGACCTGTTCGAGCGGCAGGTGGCCGAGTCACCGGACGCGCCCGCCGTCGTCTGCGGCCCGGTTCGCCTGACGTTCGCCGACCTCAACGACCGCGCCAACCGGCTGGCCCGGCTGCTGGCCACCCGGGAGGTCGGCGCCGAGGACGTGGTGGCCCTCGCCCTGCCACGCACCGCCGACGCGATCACCGCGATCCTCGCGGTGCTCAAGTGCGGTGCCGCCTACCTGCCGCTGGACCCGACCTACCCGCCGGCGCGGGTCGCCGCGATGCTCGCCGACGCGCGGCCCGCCGTGCTGCTCACCGCCACCGGGGTCGGTGTCAGCGCGGACGGGCTCGACCGCGTCCTGGTCGACGACCCGGCGTTGGCCACGCTCGCCGGGCACGACCTGACCGACGACGACCGGGTACGCCCGGCCCGCCCGCAACACCCGGCGTACGTCATCTACACCTCCGGCTCCACCGGACGCCCGAAGGGTGTGGTGGTGACCCACCGCAACCTGGTCAACCTGTTCCGGAGCCACCGCGCGCAGTTGCACCTGCCCGCCCGCGCCGCCACCGGCCGCCGTCACCTGCGGGTCGGGCACGCCTGGTCGTTCGCGTTCGACGCCTCCTGGCAGCCGCAGTTGTGGCTGCTCGACGGGCACGCCCTGCACATCGTCACCGAGGAACTGCAACGCGACCCGGAGCAGCTCGCCGAGCTGATCCGGGCCGAGGGGATCGACTTCATCGAGCTGACCCCCTCGCACTTCGCGCAACTCGCCGACGCCGGCCTGATCCGCGACGGGCGCTGTCCCCTCGCCGTGGTCGGTGTCGGCGGCGAGGCGGTGCCGCCCGCGCTCTGGCAGCGTCTCGGCGCGTTGCCCGGCACCGAGGCGTTCAACCTGTACGGCCCGACCGAGGCGACGGTGGACGCTCTCGCCGCCCGGATCGGCGACACCGCGTCCCCGGTGATCGGCCGAGCCGTCGCGGGTGCCCGCGCGTACGTGCTGGACCGGGCCCTGCGGCACACCCCGACCGGCGTGCCCGGCGAGCTGTACGTCGCCGGGGCCGGCCTGGCGCGTGGCTACCTGGGCCGGCCCGACCAGACCGCCGAGCGTTTCCTCGCCGACCCGTACGGTGCGCCGGGTGAGCGGATGTACCGCACCGGTGACCTGGTGCGGTGGACCGAGGACGGTCGGGTGGAGTATCTCGGCCGGGTCGACGAACAGGTGAAGATCCGCGGCTTCCGGGTGGAGTTGGGTGAGATCGAGTCGGTGCTCGCCGCGCAGCCCGGCGTCACCGAGGCCGTGGTGGTCGCCCGGGAGGACCGCCCCGGCGTACGCCTCCTCGCCGGCTACGTGGTCGGCGGCGACGGCCTCGACCTGGCCGCGTTGCGCGCCGCGGTCGCCGTCGAACTACCCGACTACATGGTGCCGTCCGCCCTGGTCCGCCTCGACCGGCTGCCGACCCTGGCCAACGGCAAGCTGGACCGGGCCGTGCTGCCCGCGCCCGACCTCGGCACGAGCGGCGCCGGCCGGGCCCCCCGGACCGACCGGGAACGTGTCCTGGCCGAGGTGGTCACGGCCGTGTTGGGTCTGCCCTCGGTGGATGTCGAGGCCGACTTCTTCGCGTTGGGTGGTGACAGCATCGTCGCGATGCAGCTCGTCGGTCGGGCCCGTGCCGCCGGCCTGCGGCTCACCCCGCGGCAGGTTTTCGCGGAGCGTACGGTGGCCGGGTTGGCCCTGGTCGCGACCGTGCTCGACCGGGCCGACGGCCGGATCGGCGACGGGGTCGGGTCGTTCCCGCTGACCCCGGTGATGCGCTGGCTGCGCGAGGTGGACGGCCCGATCGACGGGTTCAACCAGTCCGCGGTCGTGCAGGTCCCGGCGGGGCTGGGTTGGGCGCCGCTGCTGGCCGCGTTGCAGGCCGTCGCCGACCGGCACGACCTGCTGCGGGCCCGGCTGGACCGCACCGGCGACTGGTCGGTGACCGTGCCGCCGCCGGGCTCGTCGCGGGCCGCCGACTGGACGGTACGCGTCGACGTGACAGGCCTCGACGACCGTGGCCTGTGGGACGCGGTCGTCGAGCAGGCGACAGTCGCGCAGGCCGGGCTCGACCCGGACCACGGGGGGATGATCCGGGCCGCCTGGTTGGACGCCGGCCCGCACCGGCCGGGCCGCCTGCTGCTGCTGGTCCACCACCTGGTCGTGGACGGTGTCTCGTGGCGGGTGCTGCTGCCCGAGATCGGCGCGGCCTGGCGGGACGCGGTCGCCGGTCGCACACCGCTCACCGCCGCCACCGGCACGTCGTTCCGCCGCTGGGCGACAGGCCTCGCCGAGCGGGCGTTGGACCCGGCCCGGGTGGCGGAGCTGCCGAGGTGGGAGCGGATCGTGCGGCGGGGCGACCCGTTGCCGGTACGCCGCCCGCTCGACGCCGCGATCGACGTGGCCGGCACCCTGCGCGACATCACCCTGACCCTGCCCACCGACGTCACCGAGGCCCTGCTGACCCGCGTGCCGGCCGGGCTCGGCGCCGGTGTCAACGACGTCCTGCTTGGCGCGTTGGGGGTGGCCGTCACCCGGTGGCGGGCCGCGCAGGGCGGCGCGGGCGACGCGGTGCTCGTCGCGTTGGAGGGCCACGGGCGGGAGGAGCACCTGGTGGACGGGGCGGACCTGTCCGGCACGGTCGGCTGGTTCACCAACGTCTTCCCGGTCTGCCTGGACACCGCCGGGATCGACGTGTCGGTGGGCGGTGCGGCGGTGGCCGAGGCGGTGGTGCGGGTCCGCGAGCACCTGGCCGAGTTGCCGGACAACGGCATGGGCTACGGCCTGCTGCGCTACCTCAACCCGGTGACCGCGCCCACCCTGGCCGCGCTGCCGCATCCGCCGATCCAGTTCAACTACATGGGACGGTTCGACTTCCCGGAGGCCGCCGACTGGGAGTTCGCCCCCGAGGCGGAGGCCGCCGAGAACGGCGCCGACGACGCCATGCCCGAGACGTACGAACTGGTGCTGAACGCCCAGACCGAGGACCGCGCGACCGGCCCGCAGCTGGTCGCCACCTGGAGCTGGCCGGACGGCGTGTTTCCCGAAGGCTCGGTGGACGATCTCGCCCACCTCTGGTTCGAGGCCCTGCACACCCTGGTAACGCACACCCGCACGAGGAGTATCCGATGAGTACGAACCCGTTCGACAACGCCGATGGCACGTTCCTGGTGCTGGTCAACGACGAGAACCAGCACAGCCTCTGGCCGGTCTTCGCCGAGGTGCCGGCCGGCTGGCGGACCGTGCACGGCCCGGCCGGTCGGCAGGACTGCGTCGACTACGTCAACGCGAACTGGACCGACATGCGCCCGCAGAGTCTGATCGACGCCGACCGCTGACCGGCGGCCCGGACCAGCGCGCTCAGTGCCGAGCGCGCTGGTCCGACCAGGCCCGCCACAGCGTGGCGTACGGGCCGTCCCGCTCGATGAGCTCGCGGTGGGTGCCCGCCTCGACGATGCGCCCGGCCTCCATCACCACGACCCGGTCCGCGGTCACCGCCTGGGTGAGTCGGTGCGCCACGATCAGCGCGGTACGCCCCGCCAGAGCGGCGGTGGCCACCCGTTCGAGCAGCCGTGCCCCGGCACTCCCGGCCTCCGCGGTGGCCTCGTCCAGGATCGCCACCGGCGGATCGGCCAGGATCAGCCGGGCGAACGCCAACTGCTGGGCCTGCGCCGCGGTGAGGACGTGCCCGCCCGCACCGACCTCGGTGTGCAGGCCGTCGGGCAGTTGCCGCACCCAGCCCAACGCCTGCACCCGGTCCAGGGCGGCGCTCACCTCGTCGTCGGTGGCGTCCGGGCGGGCCAGCCGCAGGTCGTCGACGAGGGGCCCGGCGAAGACGTGCACCTCCTGGGTGATCAGTGCGACCTCGCCGGCCGGCACCGCGACGCTCCCGCCGCCGGGTGGGTGCACCCCGGCGATCACCTTGGCGAGAGTGGTCTTGCCGGCGCCGCTGCTGCCCACCAGGGCGACTCGCTCACCACGGGCGATGGTCAGGTCGACGTCGTGCAACACCTGCCGGTCCGGCCGGTACGCGAAGTCCAGCCCGCGGACCACCACCGCGTCCGGGCCGTCGCCGGCGCGGGCCCGCTGCCGTACCGGCGGGGTCAGGTCGGCGACCCCGACCAGCCGATCCAGCCCCGAGGCGGCGGCCTGGGCGTCGTCGACCAGGGCGAGCGCCACGTTGATCGGGCCGAACAGGCCGTGAAAATACAGCGCCGCCGCGGTCGCCGTGCCGATGCTCACCGCGTCCCCGCGGACGAGGAAGAAGCCGGTGCCGAGGACGGCGGCGAGCCCGAGGAACTCGGCGACGTGCAGCCGGGCGTAGAACCGGGTCTGCAACGCGACGCCCCGCAGCAGCAGGTCCACCGCCTGCTGGGACTTGGTGGCGACCCGCTCCCGGTGCTCGTCGGCGATCCGGAACGCGCGGATGGTGGACGCGCCGTCGATCGTCGCGAGCAGGTGGTGCTGCTGCGCGGCGACGGCGACCCGCTGCCGGGCGTAGAGCGGGACGGCGCGGCGGGCGTACCAGCGCACCGTGTGTGCCTGCACCGGCACCGCGATCAGCGCCGCGACCAGGAAACGCCAGTCGAGCACGGCCATCCCGGCCAGGGTGAGCACGATGGTCAGCAGGGCGCGGGTGAACTCGGGGACCGCGCTGCGGGCCGCCTCCGCGATCACGGCGACGTCGTTGGTGACTCGGGAGGTGAGGTCACCGGTCCCGGCGCGCTCGACCTGCTCCAGGGGAAGGTGCAGCGCCGAGGAGACGAACCGCTCCCGCAGTCGGGCCAGTACGCCCTCGCCGACCTGCGCGAGCAGGGCGATACCGAACCCGGCCAACGCCGCCTCGACGACCGCACCGGCCACCAGCCCGGCGCCGGTGAGGACGACGTCAGCGGTGCTGCCTCCGCCGGTGGCCAGGTCGACGATGCGCCCCAGCAGCGGCGGGCCCACCAGCCCGGCCGCGGTGCCGGCGACCAGCAGGGCGAGTGCCCCGGCCAGCCGGGACCGTTGCGGACGCACCAGCTCCCGCAACTGGGCCAGGGTGCGACGTCCGGTCGCGATCGGCAGCAACGTCGTCGAGTCGGTGGTCATGCGAGCACGGTCTCTCGGTAGGTGTCGTCCTCGGCGACCAGGTCGCCGTGCGCGCCGGCGGTGCGGACGGCGCCGTCGTGGACGACGATCACCCGGTCGGTCACCGCGAGCAGCGCCGGGCTGGCGGTGATCAGGATCGTGGTACGTCCGTCCCGCATCGCCCGCAGTCGCCCGGCGATGCGGGACTCGGTCGCCGCGTCGACGGCGGTGGTCGGGTCGTGCACGACGAGCACCGGCGGTTCGCCGGCCAGGGCCCGGGCGAGCGCGATGCGCTGCCGTTGCCCGCCGGAGAGCGAACGGGCCCGGTCGTCGAGCACCGTGTCCAGTCCGTCGGGCAGGCCGCGGGCCACCTCGTCGGCGTCCGCCGCGGTCACCGCGGCGTCGACGCTTGCCGGGACGGCCCGCCCGGCGAGCGAGACGGCGGCGCGGACGGTGTCGTCGAACAGGTCGGTCTGATGGTCCACGGCCAGCACCACGGCCCGCAGGTGGTCCGGCGCGAGGTCGGCGAGCGGTACGCCGTCCAGTGCGATCACCCCGGCGGCCGGATCACGGACCCGCCCGAGCAGCCGCACCAGCTCGGCCGCCTCGGCCGGGTCGGTGGCCACGATCCCGACCACCTCGCCGGGGGCGATCTCCAGGTCGAGTCCGCGCAGCGGTGGGCTGTGCACCCCGCGCAGCGCGAGCCCGCCCCGGGCCGGCGTGACCGGGTTCGCCGTGCCGTCGGGCACCGCGACTGGCGCGTCCAGGACGGCGGCGACGCGGCGGGCGGACGCGCGGCCCTGCGCGAGGTCGGCACCCACCCAGCCGAACGTGGACATCGGACCGACCAGGAACTGCGCCAGGCCGAGCGAGGAGATGAGCTGACCGACGCTGATCTGCCCGTGCAGTGCGAGGATTCCGCCGATGACCGCGATGACCGCCAGGAACGTCCCGCTGAGCGTGAGCACCAGCCCCTGGTACGCGGCCTCGGCGCGCGCCGCTCGTACGGTCGCCGCCAACGCACTGCGGCTGCGCTGCGCGTACCTGTCGACCGCCGCCGTCTCGGCCCGCAGGCCCTTGACCACGCGCAGGCCGCTGACCAGGTCGGCGGCGATGCCGGAGGCGTGCGCGCTGTGCTCCTGCTCCGTTTCGCTGCGCTCCTCCAGCGGCTTGCCGAACAGGCGGGTGAGCAGCAGCAGCGGCGGGGTGCCCAGCAGCACCACCAGCCCGAGTGGCAGCGAGATGGACAGCAGCAGGACCGCCGCGAGGACCAGGCCGACGACCGCGGCCACGCCGGAGACGACGGCGATGGCGACCGCGCCGACCCGGGCCGCGTCGCTTGTCGCGATGGACACCAGGGCACCGGGCAGCCGGTCGGCCTCCGCGCCGCCGCGCTCGTGCAACACCCGCCGGGTCACCCGTAGCCGCAGGTCGTGCGCCGCCTGTTCGGCGGCCCGTTCGCCGGTACGCTCGCCGTACCGGTAGCTGTAGCTCAGGCCGACGTAGACGGCGGCCAGCACACCCAGCCAGAGGGCCAGGCTGCCGACGCCGCCGTCCACCGCCCGGTCGATGATCACACCGATCAGGAACGGCACCGCGGCTTCCCCGGCCTGGTGGCCGGTGATCAGAAGCGTGCTCAGCGAGATGAGCCGCCGCTGCCTGCCGAGCGTGTCGGTGAGCAGGCTGCGCCCGCCGGTCACGCGGGAACCCGGTCGACCGCCGCGACGACGCCGGCGCGGGCCAGTCGACGCCGCTGCCGCCCGGCCGGGACCACCATCGGGGTGTCCGTCTCCGGGTCGGTCATCACCCGGCAGGGCATCCCGAAGACCATCTCCACCAGCTCGGCCGTCATCACCTCGGCGGGCGGGCCCTGGGCGAGAACCCGGCCCTCCCGCATCACGACCAGCTCGGTGGCGTACCGGCAGGCGTGGTTGAGGTCGTGCAGGACGGCGACCACCGTCCGGCCCTGCTCGTGCAGGTCGGCGCAGAGGTCCAGCACCTCGAACTGGTGCGACAGGTCGAGGAACGTGGTCGGTTCGTCGAGCAGCAGGATCGGCGTCTGCTGGGCCAGCGCCATCGCCAGCCAGACCCGCTGCCGCTGACCACCGGAGAGTTCGTCGACGAACCGGTCGGCCAGCTCGGTCACCTCGGTCTGGCGCATCGCGTCGGCGACCGCCGCCTCGTCCTGCGGCGACCACTGCCGCAGCAGGCGCTGGTGGGCGAAGCGACCCCGGGCGACCAACTCCTCCACCACGATCCCGCCGGGCGCGACCGACGACTGCGGCAGCATGCCGAGCTGCCGGGCCACCTGCTTGGACGGCTGCGACGCGATGGTCTGACCATCCAGGTAGACGGCACCGGACTGGGGCTTGAGCACCCGGGCCAGGGACCGCAGCAACGTCGACTTGCCGCAGGCGTTGGGGCCGACGATGACGGTGAACGACCCGTCGGTGATCTGGACGTCGAGGTCCCGGACGACCACCCTCTTGTCGTACGCCAGGGTCAGGGCGTCGGCCCGCAGCCGCGACTCGGTCATCGCTGTGCTCCTTGTCCGCCGTTACGTCGCTCGTGGAAGAGCAACCAGGTCAGGTAGATGCCGCCCAGGGCGGCGGTGACGAGACCGACCGGGACGTCGTCATCGGCCAGGAGACGCTGGGCCACCCAGTCGCTCGCCGTCAACAGGGCGGAGCCCATCAGCGCGGCCGGCAGAATCCCGGCGTTCGGCGAGCGGGTCAGCCGCGCCGCCAACGGTGGCGCGGCGAGGGCGACGAACGCGATCGGCCCGGCCGCGGCGGTGGCACCGGCCGCGAGCCCGACGCCGGCCAGCGCGAGCACCACCCTGCTGCGTTCGACGGGTACGCCGTGCAGCATCGCGGACTCGTCGCCCAGAGCCAGCATGTCGAGCTGCCGGCCGTGGTAGAGCGCGACCGGCAGCAGCACCGCGACGGCCACGGCGACGAGCGTCACCTCGGTCCAGCCGGGGCCGTTGACGCTGCCGATCAACCAGACCTGGGCGGCGATCGCCTCGTCCAGTCGGCTGCGGTAGATCAGGAACGAGTTGAACGAGTCGAGCAGCGCGGCCACTCCGACGCCCATCAGCACCAGCCGGAACGGCTGCACCCCACGGCGGAACGCGAGCAGGTAGATGGCGACCGAGGTGGCCAGGCAGCCGACGATCGCACCGGCGGCGACCTGGAAGCCGCTGCCGTTGAACAGCAGCAGGACGATCAGCGCGCCGGTCGCCGCGCCCACCGTCAGGCCGACGAAGTCGGGGCTGCCCAGGGGATTGCGGGTCAGCCCCTGGAAGATCGTGCCGCTCGCGCCCAGGGCCGTGCCGACCAGCAGCGTGATCAGCACGCGGGGCAGCCGCAGCTCCTGCACGATGAAGTCGGTGCCCGGGTCACCCTGACCGACGAGGCTGCGCAGCACGTCGGACACGGGGATCGGGAAGTCGCCGCTGGAGAGGTTGACGAGCGCGACGCCAAGCGCCGCGAGCAGCAGCGCGGTGCCGGCGATCAGCGCGCGCAGGTGCACCCGCAGCGAGAGCGCGCCGCCCCGGCTGCGGATCACCAGGCGGGTGGTCCGTCCGGACGGGCGGAGCTGGAGCACCGGCCCGCTCACAGCGTGCTCAGCCGGCGTCGGCGGCACAGCGCGATGAACAGTGGTGCGCCCAGGAACGCGGTGACCACCCCGACCGGCAGCTCGGCCGGGGCCACCAGGACCCGCCCGAGCACGTCCGAGACGAGCAGCAGGGTGGGGCCGAGGACCAGCGAGTAGGCCAGGATCCAGCGGTGGTCCGAGCCGGTGAACATCCGGGCCGCGTAGGGGACGGCCAGGCCGACGAACCAGATCGGCCCGCAGGCGGCGGTGGCCGCACCGCACAACAGGGTGATCGTGATCATGCCGAGCACCCGGATCCGTCCCGGGTGGGCGCCGACCGAGGTGGCCGCGTCGTCGCCCATGCTCAGCGCGTTGAGTTGGCGGCCCAGCAGCAGCGCGAGCAGGACGCCGACCACCAGGAACGGCGCCAACTGCGTGATCGTGCTGGTCTCCCGGTCGGCGAGCGAGCCGACGTCCCAGTGCCGGTACCTGTCGAACGCCTCCCGGTGGGTCACCAGGATCGCCCAGATGCCGGCGCCGAGCACGGAGGTGAGCGAGACCCCGGCGAGGACCTGCCGTTCCGGGGTGGGTGCCCGGCCGGCGCCGCCGAGCGCGAAGACGGCCGCCGAGGTGAGCCCGGCGCCGGCGATGGCGAACCAGACGTACCCGTTCGCACTTGTCACCCCGAGCAGCGCGATGGCCAGCACGACGCCGGTGGACGCGCCCAGGCTGACCCCGAGCAGGCCGGGTTCGGCGAGCGGGTTGCGGGTGAGCGCCTGCATCACCGTGCCGGCCAGGCCCAGCGCCGCGCCCACGGCGAATCCGAGGATCGTGCGGGGCACCCGGAGCCGGTGCACGATCTCCGCGGCGGCGGAGCCGTCGTCGTGCCAGAGCACCTGCCAGACCGTGCCGAGGCCGAGTGAACGGCTGCCGACCGCGATGCTCAACGCCACGGCGGCGGCGAGGGCGACGACGCCGACGACGAGGCCGGCCCAGCGCCGACCGGAACGCGACAACGACTCGCGCGGCACCTTCTGGGGTGAAACGGTCCCGGGCTCCGGGCGGGTGCCGGTGCCTGGGGTCAACACGTGCTCCATCCGTCCACCCGTTCGCATTACTCAATTAGGTGAGGCTAACCTACACTCCCGTTCGAGGTCACCACCCTGGGGCCTCGCTGGCAGAAAGGAACAGCCGTGCGGCTTCCCTCAATCCGCCGGGGCGCGACTGTCGCTTCGACCGCGCTCCTGCTTCTCCTCGCGGCCTGCGGCGGTGGATCGGAGCCGTCGGCACCCTCCTCCGGCGCCGCCACCTCCAACGCCTTCCCGGTCTCGATCGAGCACAAGTTCGGCACCGCCACCATCCCGGCCGAGCCCAAGCGGATCGCCGTGGTCGGCCTGGTCGAGCAGGACGCCCTGCTGTCGCTGGGCGTCGTGCCGGTGGCGACCACCGAGTGGTTCGGCGAGAAGCCGGGCGCCATCTGGCCCTGGGCCGAGGCCGCACTGGGCACGGGGGCGAAGCCGCAGGTGCTCACCAACACCGACGGCATCCAGTTCGAGAAGGTGGCCGCCCTGCGGCCCGACCTCATCCTCGGCGTCTACTCGGGGCTGACCAGCGACGACTACGCGAAGCTGGCGAAGATCGCGCCGACCGTGGCGCAGCCGAAGGACTCCGTCGACTACGGGGTGTCCTGGCAGGACGTGACCCGTACCGTCGGCACCGCCGTCGGGCGCAAGGCCCAGGCGGACAAGGTCGTCACCGACGTCGAGGCCAAGTTCGCCGCGGTCCGCACGGCGAACCCGGCCTTCGCCGGCGCGACCGGCCTGATGGCCACCACCTACGAGGGCTACTACGTGTACGGCCCGCAGGACTCGCGCGGCCGGCTCCTCACCGACCTGGGCTTCACCCTGCCGTCCGGGCTGGCCGAGGTGACCGGCAAGGAGTTCGGCGCCAACCTCAGCCGGGAGCGCACCGACATGCTCGACACCGGCGTGCTGATCTGGCTCGTCGACAGCTACGACACCGACAAGGCGAAGGTGCAGGCCGACCCGCTCTACAGCAAGCTCAAGGTCAAGACCGAGGGTCGCGACATCTACCTGGAGAACGAGGAGCTGGTCGGTGCCGCGACCTCGTTCATCACCCCGTTGAGCCTGCCGTTCCTGCTGGAAAAGCTCGTTCCGCAACTCACCGCGGCGGTGGACGGCAACCCCGCCACGGCGGTGCAGCGGCCCGCTGCCTGACGATCGGGGCGGGGAACTGGACCTGACGGAACGGTTCCCCGCCCGACGGATCGCGCTTGACATGTATCCGTGACGGATATAGTTTCGACTCATGGCAAGCACCAGAGGCGGCGGACCCCTCACCCCTGCGGTGCTGCACATCCTGCTCGTGCTCTCGACCGAGGAACGCCACGGTTACGGGATCATGAAACAGGTCGAGTCCGACTCCCGGGGAAAAGTCAGGATGGGGCCGGGGACGCTCTACGGCTCGATCCGCCGGATGACCGAGGCGGGCTTGATCCGCGAGAGCGACAAGAAGATCGACCCGACCCTGGACGATGAGCGCCGCGTCTACTACGGCATCACCGCGCTCGGCCGACAGACCCTCGCGGCGGAATTGCAGCGATACCACCACGTCGTCGCGGTCGCTCACGAACGCTCCCTCCTGCCCAGGGCGACGGGTGCCTGACCATGGACGGTCAGGCACGATATCGACGCTGGTACCGCAGGCTGCTCGGTCTCTATCCGCGGCCGTACCGGGACCGTTTCGCCGCCAGCATGGAGCAGACGTTCGTCGACCTCTGCCGGGACCGGGCCGCGACCGAGGGCCGTGGACGTGGCACCTTCATCCTCTGGCTCTTCACCGAGACGTTCACCGGCATCATCCGGGAACGCGCGACGGACCTTGCGAGGTTGACCATGGCCAGGAACGCGACAACCGTCTTCAGGATCGTCAAGTACCTCGCGCTGGCCACCGGCGGCCTGATGGTGGCGGGGGTCGCCACGGTCATGGTGCTGGCGCGCGGCACCGGCGAGGACATCACCGGCGTCGTGGCGCCGGCACTGCTGCTCGTTCTTCTCTCGGTGGTGGCCGCCGTCGTCGCGGCCATCCTGCAGGGCGCGAGCGATCGTCGCCGGCACCGGGCGGGCGACAACCTGGCCGGCTGACGCCGCATCGCCCAAGTTGGACGGCCGCGACGCACGTCGGCGGTGATCGAAGCTCCGGCCTGGGCGCGCACCCGGGCCGGAGCTTCGATCTTCACGACGATCGTGCAGCGTGTCAGCAGGTGGCGTTCAGGCCGGCCCAGTCGGCGCGGTCGTTGTAACCGCCGTCGCCGCCGTCGCCAACCAGCAGGTCGAGCACCCGGACACCGGTCAGGTCGACGTCGACCTGACGGACGTCGTCACGGGTCAGCACGCCGCTGTCGAACAGGACCCGCCCGTCGCCGACCACCTGGAAGGTCGAGGTGGCTCCCTCGGGGCCGACGTTGCGGACCGCGTCGTCCAGGCCGACGGTCGCGGTCAACCTGTCGCACCTGTCGCCCAGGTAGTAACGGACCGTGGAGGGTGCGGCGACGCCGAGGCCGGTCGGGTACACCTGGCCGACCATGCTGATCGGTGACCCGCCGCCGACGCTCTGGTCGACGGTCGGGGTCATCCAACCGCTGGTGGCGCTGACCCAGGTGTGGTGGGACAGCACGACGGCACCGGTCGGCGGCGCCGGTGCGACCACCACCGTCGACACCGACGTCTGGCGCGTCGTGCCGCGCCCCACCACGTCGTACGACGTGGTGGCGGTCAATGTGGCGTCCCCGGCAGCGGCGGTGGCCGGCAGGGTCACCGTGAAGGCGAAGGTGGTGGACCGACCCGGGGCGAGCACGAGCGGCGCCGGGCTGAGCGACCGAACCGTCCAGCCGGTCGGCGCGGCGAGACCAACCTGCGGCATGAGCACGGGCAGCAGGCCGTCGTTGCGGACGACAACCTCGACCCGCGTCTGGTCACCGCCGCCGACCACTGGTGCGGTCCCCTCCGGCGTGGCGGAGTCACCGACCTTCGTGACCTGCGGAAGGCCGGCGGTCACGTGCGGAACACCCGGCAGACCGCGCGCCGGGGCGACCCGGAGCAGTGCGGCACCGTGCGGCGGCACCGCGGCACTGAGCGTGCCCGCGCTCTCGGTGACCTGGTTGGTCCACGCGTTGCGCACGGTGAAGCGGGCGCCGGACAGGCCGACGGACGACGCGTTCGCGGTAATGATCTTCGAGCTCTCACCGCGGTTGAGCAGCACCACGGCCCGGTCACCGTTGGCCAGGCGCTTGACCCAGGTCTCGGTCGTGCCGGCGGCACCGACGCGGACGGCCTGGACACCGGCCGGGTCCTGGTTGATCGCCAGGACCTCGGGGTCGGTGAGCGCGTCGATCGACGCCTGGTTGAGCTTGCGGATGTCACTGCCGATCACCAGCGGCGCGGCGGCCGCGGACCAGAGCGTCATCTGCGTACGGAACTCCTCGTCGGACAGTCCGAGGTTGGGGCCGAGGTAGTCCGGGTCGTTGAAGTGACCGGGTCCGGCGACCTCGGGATGCCGCGCGTTCGCGTCGTAGTTGCGCAGCACGTCCTTGAACTTGATCTCGCCGACGAAACCCACGTCGGTGTAGGTCCGCCAGGACTGCGCGATCTGGGGGGCATAGCTCCAGGAGTACGTCGACTGCTGCTCCTGTGGGTAGTCGCCCCAGTCCGGAGAGGTCACCGGGTTGCACAGGTTGAAGATGATCTGTCGCTTGCTGGCGTTGTTCCGCAGCGCCTGGGCGAACTCGGTGTAGGCGGTCTTCGGGTCCAGGTCGGCGGCGATCCCGCAGAGGAAGTCGACCTTCACCGCGTCGAACTCCAGGGCGGCGAACTGGTTCGCGTCGCGCTGGTAATAGCCGCCGCCGCTGCCGAGCCCACACTTGCCGGGGATGTACGGACCGGCGTCGGTGTAGATGCCCGCCTTCAGGCCCCTGGAGTGGATGTAGTCGACAAGCGGCTTGAGCCCGTTCGGGAAACGAGCCCGGTCGGCCCGCAGGTCACCGGCCGCCGTACGCGGCTCCGGGTCCTGCCAGCCGCCGTCCAGCCAGACGATGTCGTAGCCGGCCCGGGCCAGGCCACGGCTGACGATCGAGTCGGCGACCTCCCGGACGGACTGCTCGGAGAAGTCGCCGCCGAGGCCGAAGTAGGTGTTCCAGCCCTGGTAGGGCGTGGGGCTGAGCACCTGCTGGGGTGCGGGTTTGGTGGCGACCACGGCGTCGTTCGTGGCGGCGGCGTGGGCCGGGGCGGGCACGATCAGCAGGCTGGCCGTGACGGCGGTCAGAGTGGTGAACAGTTGTCGTCTCACACGGGTTCCTTCACAGCAGTGGGACACGCCCGTACTCCTGGGTTGTTTCGACCGATCTTGCAAGCCGTTACGCGCGGATGTCAATATTATTTAATAAATTATGTTCTTCGGCGTCCACGAGCTGGCCCTGCGCGGGTGCCGGGCCACGACGCCGGTGCCCGGCATCGGCGCCGCCCCTCGGTTGCGGGCCGGTGATTAGATGTGCTGATGGTTCCGTGGGAAGCGACACTGCTCGTCATCGCCGCGATCGGGTCGATCGGGATTGCGATCGGGGCCTGGTCCCAGGAGAAGCGCCGCTCGGTGACCCAGCTCGCGGCCGTCCAGCGGAAGCTCGACCTGATCATGGATCACCTCGGCATCGCCGATCCGGTGGAACCAGAGGTGGTCCGGCACCTGGAAGGCGGCCGGACGATCGAGGCCGTTCGCGCGTACCGCAAGCAGACCGGCACGAGCCTGATCGAGGCGAAGCAGGCGGTGGACCGCATCGCCGACAACCTCCGTCGCGGGCGGTAACGCGGCGATCGTTCGCCGGAACTGGGCTGTCGAACCTTCCGACCCATCAGTTGATCTTGCTCCACCGGCCGGACCCGGGCGTGACCTCCCACTCCGCAACAGGTCCGAAACTACCGGTTGATAATCCTGGAACCTTCTGCCAGCCTGAAGGCCATCGATAAGTGTGAACGTTAACATGATCATTTCAGCGCCGGACGCGGCATGCTGGCCACCGCTCACCGAGCGGGGCCTCCGCCTCGACCAGTGAACAGGATTGTCCTATCTCGCCACCGGAGGATCCGCGTGGTGTCCCGGACCCGTCCCACCGGGCGCACCCGACCACCAACGCTCGTTCTTTCCGGAACGGTCCCGAAAATTCTGCCCCCACCCACCACCAGGAGGTACCGACAGTGCGAGGACATGCACACCACCCACCACCCTCCGGAAACACCCGTGCCGACCGGCGGCCCTCCCGTCTTCGCGGGCGGCTGTTCACGATCGCCGCGGCCGGGATCGCGGCAGTGGTCGGGTTGTTCACCCTGACGGTGACGACCGGGTCGGCCTCGGCCGCCGACAACCCGTACCAGCGGGGCCCGGATCCCACCCGGACCAGCGTCACCGCCGTGAACGGCCCCTTCGCCAACACGTCGGTAAGCGTCCCGACCGGGTTCGGCTTCAACGGCGGCAGGATCTACTACCCCACCGACACCAGCCAGGGCACCTTCGGGGCCATCGCGATCTCGCCGGGTTACACCGCGTTGTTCTCCGCCGAACTGGCCTGGATGGGGCCGTGGCTGGCCTCCCACGGCTTCGTCGTGATCGGCATCGAGACCAACAGCCGCAACGACTTCGACACGGCCCGAGGCACCCAGTTGCTCGCCGCGCTGGACTACCTGACACAGCAGAGCCCGGTACGCGACCGGGTCGACCCCAACCGGTTGGCGGTCGCCGGCCACTCGATGGGCGGCGGTGGCGCGCTGAGCGCGGCCATCCGGCGCCCGTCGTTGAAGGCAGTGGTCGGCATCGCGCCATACTCGCCCTCGTCGAACCTGGCCAACGACCGGGTGCCCACGATGATCTTCGCTGGGCAGGCGGACACGGTGGTCACCCCGTCCTACGCCACCGGCCTGTACAACAGCCTCCCGACCACGACGGAGAGCGTCTACCTGGAGGTCGCCGGCGCGGATCACGGGTTTATGGTCGGGCGGTCGAACCCGGTGATGGTCCGGACCATGCTGCCGTTCGTCAAGATGTTCGTCGACAACGACACCCGGTACAGCCAGTTCCTCTGCCCGCTGCTGGACAACAGCGGCGTGGTCACCTACCGCAGCACCTGCCCGTTGCTGCCCTCGACGCCGACCAGCCCGACGGCGACCCCCACCAACACACCCACCCCCACCAACACGCCGACCCCCACCACCTCGCCCAGCGTCCCGCCCACCTCCGCCAGCGAGATCGTCGGCACGCAGTCCGGCCGCTGCGTGGACGTGCCCAACGCCTCCCACAACAACGGCACCCGGGTCCAGCTCTGGGGCTGCAACAAACAGTCCAACCAGGCGTGGACCTACACCTCGGGCAAACAACTACAGGTGTACGGCAACATGTGCCTGGACGCGGCGGGCACCGGCAACGGCGCGGCGGTCCAGATCTACGGCTGCCACAGCCAGACCAACCAACAGTGGAACGTCAACTCCAACGGCACCATCAGTAACGTGCAGTCCGGCCGCTGCCTGGACGTCTGGAGCACCGCCAACGGCGCCCAGATCCAGCTGTACGACTGCCACGGACAGACCAACCAGCAGTTCAGGCTCGCGCCCCTGGCCTGATGATCGTGTCCGGGCGGGCTCGGCGGTGTGCCGAGCCCGCCCGGATCGCAGGGGCCGCCCTGCCGAATTTCAATCGACAGCCGTCAATGACAGTCGAGTACAATTTTCGCGGGGTAGGTGGCACGGGTCGTTGGTGGGTGAGCGGAATACCGTCTGGCGTCGCACCGTTTGGGTCGGCGCTCACTCGCCACCCAAGGAGGACTCGTGACCGAGGCAGCCCCCCTCGACGACACCGTTGACGATCTTTTGGTGCTGGACGCCGACCAACTGGCGCAGCCACACGAGTTCTACAAGGTGCTCCGCGAGCAACGACCGGTCGTGCGCATCGTCGTCCCGTCCGGGATCCGGGCCTGGTTGGTCACCCGTCACCAGGATGCCCGGGCCGTGCTCGCCGATCCGCGACTGGCGAAGAACAGCGCGTCGGTCGTCCGCCTGATGGAACGCCACACCGACCCGGACAAGTTCCACAATGTGGTCAAGTCGGCCGCTCACCACATGCTCAACAGCGACCCGCCGGACCACACCAGGCTGCGGCGCCTGGTCAGCAGGGCGTTCACCACGCGCGGCATCGCGCACTACCGCCCGCGGATCGAGCAGATCGCCGACGAGTTGCTGGACGCCGTGGCGGCCGAGGCGGCCGGCAACGGCGGCGAGATCGACCTGCTGGACAGCTTCGCGTTTCCCCTTCCGATAGCCGTGATCACCGAACTGCTGGGTGTGCCACTCGAACAGCGAGACGCGTTTCGGGAGTGGTCGAACGGGATCCTGTCCGGCCGACCCTCACCAACGCGCAGGTACGAGGACCTGGCCGCCTATCTCGGCAGGCTCATCGACGACAAGCGACGCCGTCCCGGTCCGGATGTGCTCTCGATGTTCGTCGCCACCGACGGCACCGACGCGCTGTCCGACCAGGAGGCGCTCGACATGGTGCTCCTGCTCCTGATCGCCGGGCACGAGACCACCGTCAACCTGATCGGCAACGGCGTCCTGGCGCTGCTGCGCCACCCCGAGCAGATGGCCGCCCTGCGGGCCGACCCCACCCGCACCCCGCAGGCGGTGGAGGAGTTGCTGCGCTACGACGGACCGTTCAACATGGCCACCCTCCGCTACACCACCGAGCCGATCGTGCTCAGCGGAACGACGATCCCCGCCGACGAGTTCGTCCTCGTCGCGCTGACCTCGGCCAACCGTGACGCCGATCAGTACCCGGACCCGGACCGACTCGACATTCGTCGGGAGGGGGGCAACCTCGCCTTCGGGCACGGCATCCACTACTGCCTCGGCGCCCCGCTGGCCCGTCTCGAAGGTGAGATCGCCCTCAACGCGCTGCTGGCCCGATTCCCGCAGCTGACGCTGGCCCGGGAGCCCGAAGAGCTCGGCTGGCGTTCCGGCACCCTCGTCCGGGGCCTGCTCACGCTCCCCCTCCGCATCGGCGTCTGACCTCCGCGCCCGCACGTCGTACCCGCCCTGGCGCCTGCCCGGCGGCGGCCGCCGCCGGGTCGGTTCGGCGGCGAAACCGTGGGCTGAAAACGGGCGCTACGCCCCCCGCCAGCCCGGGGACGGAATTAACCGAAACTTTTCATAAATCGCGTCGCATCGTCTCCGGTAAATGCATTGCCATGCCCCAGAACTAAAAGATCCCCTAGCCCTCCGCACCGCACACTGTTACTCGGCGGTGCCGGGAATTCCCCCACGCGCCGCCGAGTGCAGCGCTTCCGGAAGCACGAGTGCGAACGCACCGAGGACACGGGGGGCACAGTCGTGACGGCACGCCCGCAGACGATCAACGAGCTGCTCCGCCAGCGCGCCGAGCGCCAACCCGACCGCCTCGCCTTCCGGTTCCTCGACCACGTGGGGTCCGCGCCGCCCGTCGTGCACGAGTTGACCTACGGCGGGCTCGAAGCCCGCGTCCGGGATGTCGCGGCCGTGCTCAGCCAGGCGGCGAAGCCCGGTGACCGGGTTCTCCTGCTGTGCCCACCGGGCCTCGACTACGTCACCTCCTTCCTCGCCTGCCTCTACGCGGGGCTCGTGGCGGTTCCCGCGTACCCACCGGTCGCCTCGGGGCGCCACGACCGGATCGAGGCGATCGCGCGAGACTGCGGGCCCACCATCGTGCTGTCCGACGAGCCGCCACCGGACGCGACGCAGCCGAATCGCCTGCCGGCCGACCTGGCCGGGCAGGTCGGCTCGTCGTTGCGGCAGGCGCGTTGGCTGTCCGTCCGACACGATGTCGCCGAGGGCTCCGGGCGGGACTGGCAGCCCCCCGGCTCGACGGGTGCCGCACTGGCGTTCCTCCAGTACACCTCGGGCTCGACCGGCATGCCCAAGGGTGTGCGGGTCTCCCACGGCAATCTGCTGGCCAACGCCCGATCGACCGAGAGTCGCCTCGCCTTCAACCCCGACATGCACGGTGTCAGCTGGATTCCGCTCTACCACGACATGGGGCTGCTCTCGGGCCTGGTCTTCCCGTTGTTCTCCGGGTTTCCGTCGACACACCTGGCGTCGATGGCCTTCGTCCGGTCGCCGCTGCGCTGGTTGGAGGCCATCACGCGGTACGGCGGGGTCGTGAGTTTCGCACCGAACTTCGCGTACCAGATGTGTGTCGATCGCATCGACGAACAGGCCAGGCAGCATCTCGACCTGTCGACCTGGACGCGAGCGGTCAACGGGGCCGAACCCGTTCGGATGACCACACTCGACGCCTTCGCACGCACCTTCGCCGGCTGCGGTTTCCGCAGGTCCAGTCTCATTCCCGGTTACGGCCTGGCGGAGAGCACTCTCGTCGTGTCGACGAACGCGGTCGGTGCCGATCCGGTCGTGCGCTACGTCGCCAAGGACGAGCTCGAAGCGGGCCGGGTGTTGCCGCCGACAGACCCGGCGCGGGCGCGGGCGCTGGTCAGCTCGGGGCGTCCGCTGTCCGGCACCACTGTGGAGATCGTCGATCCGGCGACCGGCCGCCGTGCCGGTGCGGGCCGGGTGGGAGAGATCTGGCTTCGCAGCAAGAGCGTGACCGGCGGATACCTCGACAACCCGGAGGCCACCGCACGGGCGTTCCACAACACCATCGGCACCGGGAAGCAGCGGTACCTGCGTACCGGGGACCTCGGCGCGCTGCTCGACGGCGAGCTGTACGTCACGGGTCGCGTGGACGACATGATGATCTTCTGGGGACGCAACGTCCATCCCCACGACATCGAGGCCACCAGCATCGACAGCGATCCCGCGCTCGCCTCGACGCGGTGCGCCGCGTTCGCGGTCGAGGCCGCTGGCGAACCCTCGCTCGTGGTGGTCCAGGAGTTGCCTCGACGTCGGCTCGACCCCGCCGAGCACGGCCGGATCGCCGCGACCATCCGACGCCGGATCTCCGACGAGCACCAGTTGGCCGCCGACGCGATCGTGCTCGTCCGCCCGGGTGCTCTCCCGACGACGTCGAGCGGCAAGATCCAGCGCCGCGCCGCTCGGGCCAGGTACCTCGACGGCGACTACCCGCCTCCGGTGCCCATTGCCAGCGACCACGACGAGGCGACCCGGCCGGGGGCGCCGCTCGACGTCACCACCGCCGGCGACGAGGTCACGCCGCCCGCCACGTCGCCGGACCAGGTCACCGTCGCCGGCTCGCGGACCTGGACGCCGGCCGACATCGAGAGCCAGCTACGACTGCTGATAGCGGAGTCCGCACACTGCGCCGTGCGGGACGTCTCGCCGAACGAGTCGTTCACGTACTTCGGTCTGGCCTCGGTGCAGGCGGTAGGAATCGCGGAGAAGCTGTCCAGGCGGCTCGGCCGTGACGTACCCGCCACCCTCGCCTGGGACCATCCGACCATCGCCGCCGCCGCTCGCGCGCTGGCGACGGCACCGACAGCGGCGCAGCGCGACGACTCCGCGCCCCCGGCGTCCGAGCCGATCGCGGTGGTGGGTATCGGGTGCCGCTTCCCCGGCGCCGACGGCCCCGAGGAATTCTGGCGACTACTCACCGAGGCACGCACCGCCATCACCCCCATCCCCACCGACCGCTGGGACAACGACCGCTACTACCACCCCGACCCCGACACCCCCGGCCACACCTACGCCCGCCACGGCGGCTTCCTCACCAACGTCCGCGGCTTCGACCCCACCATCTTCGGCATCACCCCCCGCGAAGCCGCCGCCATCGACCCCCAACACCGACTCATCCTCGAAACCACCTGGCACGCCCTCGAACACGCCCACCTACCCCCCCACCGCCTGCGCGGCACCAACACCGCCGTCTACATCGGAATGCGGTCTGGTGAATACGAGCGGATGAGCACCGAGAGCCCCGACTCGATCGACGAATACACGGCGATCGGGGTGTCGGCCAATTTCGCGGCGAACCGGGTGTCCTACGCGCTCGGCCTGGAAGGGCCCAGCCTGGTCGTGGACACCGCCTGCTCCTCCAGCCTGGTCGCCGTGCACCTCGCCTGCCAGGCACTACGCACCGGAGAAACCGACACCGCCATCGCCGGCGGCGCCAACCTCATCCTCTCCCCCGACGCCATGATCGCCCTCAGCAAAGGCCGCATGCTCTCCCCCACCGGCCGCTGCCACACCTTCGACCAACACGCCGACGGCTACGTCCGCGGCGAAGGCTGCGGAATCATCGTCCTACGCCGCCTGAGCACGGCGCTCGCGCTGCAGGACCGTGTCCTCGCCGTCATCCGGGGCAGCGCGGTCAACCAGGACGGTCGAAGCAACGGCCTGACCGCACCGAGCGGTGCGGCGCAGGAGCGTGTCGTGCTGAGCGCCCTGGCCGACGCGGGGGTCGAAGGACACCACATCGACTACGTCGAAACCCACGGCACCGGCACCACCCTCGGCGACCCCATCGAAATACGCGCCCTCACCCACACCCTCACCCCCCACCGACAACACCCACTCCACCTCGGCACCGTCAAAACCAACATCGGCCACCTCGAAGCCGCCGCCGGCATCGCCGGCCTCATCAAAACCATCCTCACCCTCCACCACCGCACCATCCCACCCCACCCCACCACCATCACCCCCAACCCCCACATCCCCTGGAACCCCCACCTCACCATCCCCACCACCCCCACACCCCTCACCACACCCACCCCCACCGCCGCCACCAGCAGCTTCGGATTCGGCGGCACCAACGCCCACATCATCACCCAACACCACACCCCACCCCACCCACCACCAACCACCCCACCCACCACCACCACCCACCACACCATCACCCTCTCCGCCACCACCCCCACCGCCCTCACCACCACCGCCACCCACCTCCTCCACCACCTCCACCACACCCCCACCCCCCTCACCCACCTCGCCTACACCACCACCCACACCCGCACCCACCACCCCCACCGCGCCGCCATCACCACCACCAACCCCACCCACCTCACCCACGCCCTCACCGCCCTCACCACCAACAC